>JAZSDZ010000125.1:0-10179 GCA_045531435.1 Candidatus Fimenecus sp. | reverse complement strand
TGGTCTTTAGCAAAGATATAATCCCCCGGTTCTACCGGGGGAATAAAAAAGCTTTAGTAAAAATAAAACGTGGCGAGCAATGGCAAGCCACAAAAAAGTAGTCGAGAAAAGATTAACCTCCAAGTATAATAGTGATGGTTTGGCATCCGCATTACTAAAATACAAGGAGGTTAAAAACATGTTTAAAAAAGATGGTAACAACGAAATAAAAACATTATCACACTCAACGTACAGGTGTCAGTATCATATAGTATTTGCACCAAAATACAGAAGAAAAGAGATATATGGAAAACTGAAAAAAGATATCGGGCAGATAATAAGGAAATTGTGCGAACAAAAAGGTGTGGATATCATAGAGGCTGAAGCCTGCAAAGACCACATACACCTTTTAGTGTCGATACCACCTTACTTAAGTGTAGCACAATTTATGGGATATCTCAAGGGTAAAAGTACATTAATGATTTTCGACCGACATGCAAATTTAAAATACAAGTACGGAAACCGACATTTTTGGTGTAGAGGATACTATGTAGATACGGTCGGTCGAAATAAGAAAGTGATAGAAAACTATATAAAAAATCAATTAGAAGAAGATTTCGCAAATGACCAGATATCACTCAAAGAGTATATAGACCCGTTTACGGTAAAAAGAACAAGTAAGCAAAAAAACAAACAACCGCACGAGAGCGGTTGCTTGAAATAGTAATGCGATGTCAAACTTCTATGCCGACTTTTAGTCGGCAAGCCAGTAGGCGGCCCTTATAGGGCCTGTGCAAACCACCAGTTCAACTGGTGGTTTTGATTTGGATGATTATAGATTTTTTGCAAGTTCTTTGATGTATGCCTTGAAATCTTCACCGATTTCAGGATGATTAAGAGCAACTTCACAGTTTGCTTTCATAATGCCCATTTTATTGCCCATATCATAACGGATTCCGTCATAGTCAAGGGCAATAACACCTTTTGTCTGTGCAAGGGTCTTCATAGCGTCTGTAAGCTGTAATTCTCCACCTGCACCTTTTGGTGTATTCTCGAGAATGTCAAAAATCTCAGGCGGCATGACAACACGACCAAGAATAGAATAATTTGACATAATTTCTTCAGGTTTTGGCTTTTCAATCATATCTGTGCAATTGAAAACCTTGTCCTCAATAGGTTCAACCTTAAGTGAACAGTATTTGCACACATCTTTTGCAGGGACTTCCTTTACACCAACAACGCCTTTTCCGAGCTTTTCATACACATCAATAAGCTGTTTTGTAACAGGTTCGTTTTCTGAAATGAAAACATCATCGCCATAGAGAATTGCAAAAGGTTCGTTTCCAACAAAGTTTTTTGCACAAAGAACAGCGTGGCCTAATCCCTTTGTTTCCTTCTGACGAATAAAGTATGTGTTGCAGAACTGTGAGCATTCAAGAACAGAATCATAAAGGTCCTTTTTGTCCGGATTCTGACTTAGTTTATCTTCAAGTTCATATGCGTGGTCAAAATGGTCCTCAATAACGCCTTTTCCTCGATTTGTGATAATAAGCACATCTGTAATACCTGATTTTGCTGCTTCTTCAACGAGATATTGAATTGCAGGTTTGTCAACGATATTAAGCATTTCCTTTGGAACTGCCTTTGATGCAGGAAGAACTCTTGTTCCAAGACCTGCTGCAGGGATAATAGCTTTTGTGATTTTCATAATAATTCTCCTTATTTAAAGAATGTTGTAATCAACATTTCCAATGCAAAAAATACTGCTTTTTCTGCGAGAACTGCAAGGAATGCCGCACCGTAACTTGTGCCACCTTTCATTAAAAGAGCGTTTTTATAATCTTCGGGCTTGGCTTCGGTATTTATTGATTTTATTTTTTCTTTAGTGTATTTATAATACCATTTATCTGCATTTAAGCCTACAAATAAAGAAAGTACAAACGAAGCAAAACTCTGTGCCATAATAAGAACGGCACCAGTTTTGTTTTTTTGCATAGTTTCCTTCATTTCGTTTGCTATTTCGAGCATTGCTGTTTCATATTCTTCATTGGTTTCAACGGTTTCTGTTATCTCCTGAAGTTGTGCTTCAAATTCGTAGATTTCAGTATTCAGCTGTACAACGGGAGGAAGAAGACTGATAGAAGATAATATAATAAATATTGTGAGAATGATTGCACCGATTTTATGTAGCTTTCTGTAGAAGAACCAATAAGGTGAAAAGAAAAATGCTGCCCAGTTAAAGGTAGTTTTTCCTTTAATGACCTTTTGAAATTTAGAAATATATTTCTGTGGCTCTTGTCGTACAAAAAGAGCCACATCCTCTGCTTGAACACCATCTTCAATCTCACCGTAAGTTTCACGGAAATAAGGGTTCACCATTTCTGACGGTTTAGAAATAAATGGAATTTCATTAATGTCTAAATCCAAATTGTAAAGACTTTGCTTTTTCTGTTCCTCAATCTTAGGCTTTTCAGGTTCAAACGGAATAAAAGTCGGCTCCCATTTGAATGTTTCACTATGCATTTCGTAATTTGCACATTTTTTGTTTTCTTTATAGCATTCACGATGATGAGGTGTGCCACAATCAGGACATACAGCAATATCATCGTCATGTTTAAATGTTCTGTTACAAACAATACATTTTTCGTTTGTAAATCTGAAGTTATTAGCCATATTTACACATTCCAACTGTTAATATATTTTTCCTGCTCATCAGTCAGCTTGTCAATTTCAGTTCCCCAACTGTTAAGTTTACGAAGAGCAACCTTCTTGTCGATTTCTTCAGGCACATCAACTACCTCAACAGGTAAATTGCCGTTACTCTTTACGATATATTCAGCACAAAGAGCCTGAATTGAGAAGCTCATATCCATAATTTCGGCAGGGTGACCATCACCTGCAGCAAGGTTTACAAGCCTACCTTCTGCAATAATGCTGATTGTTCTGCCGTCAGGAAGCACATAACCCATAATATTGTTTCTCTGTGGTTTTATTTCAACTGCCATTTTCTCGAGGTCAGGAAGATTAATTTCCACATTGAAGTGACCTGCATTACAACAGATTGCGCCATCCTTCATATTCTTGAAAGCTTTTTCAGTGATGACATCCTTACAGCCTGTAACGGTAACGAAGAAATCACCTTCTTTAGCAGCCTCTGTCATCTCCATAACAGAGAAACCGTCCATTCTTGCTTCCATAGCTTTAATAGGGTCAATTTCAGTAACAATGACCTGTGCACCAAGGGCATTTGCTCTCATAGCAACGCCTTTACCACACCAACCGTAACCTGCAACAACAACCTTTTTACCTGCAACGATTAAGTTTGTTGTACGGTTAATTCCGTCCCATACTGACTGGCCTGTGCCGTAACGGTTATCAAAGAGATATTTGCATTTTGCGTTATTAACAGCAATCATAGGGAATTTAAGCTGACCATCTTTGTGCATTGAAACAAGACGGATAATGCCTGTTGTAGTTTCCTCGCAACCACCTAAAACATTAGGTAAAAGTTCAGGGTATTCGTTGTGAATAAGGTTAACAAGGTCGCCACCATCGTCGATGATAATGTCAGGACCTGCTGAGATAACACAACGGAGATGGTCCATATATTCTTCACCCGTTGCATTGTACCAAGCAAAAACATTAAGACCATTATGTGCTAATGCTGCTGCAACATCATCCTGCGTTGAAAGAGGGTTTGAACCTGTAACATACATTTCAGCACCACCTGCTGCAAGTACAGTACAAAGATATGCAGTTTTTGCTTCCAAGTGAATTGAAAGAGCAACCTTTTTACCTGCAAAAGGCTTTGTTTCGCTGAAATCTTTTTCGATACTGCGAAGTACAGGCATATGTGCTTTAACCCAGTCGATTTTCTGTTGACCTGATTTATAAAGTTCGATATTTCTTACGATACTCATTTTTGTTTTCTCCAATGAATTATTTATAATAAATTATAATACCACAAACAGCAGTAAAAAGCAATAATAGAAAAGCAGCTGCTTGAAAGCAACTGCCCAGAATAGTTTGGTTTTATTTTATTTCACCGTGTTTTTCGTAATTTGCAACTTCGGTAATCTCGTTTTTATTATTAACAAAAACAACCTTTGGATAATGATCTTCATTTTCTTCAGGAGTCATCTGTGCATAAGCCATAATGATAACCTTGTCTCCTACCTCAACACACTTTGCAGCAGCGCCGTTAAGACAAATGCAACCACTGTTTTCTTCGCCTGCGATTATGTATGTTTCAAACCTGTTGCCGTTGTCAATATCAGCTATCTGGACTTTCTCATATTCAAGTAAACCTGCCGCATCCATCAATTTTTTATCAATTGTAATGCTACCCACATAATTCAAATCTGATTGAGTAACCGTAGCACGATGGATTTTACTTTTCAACATTGTAAGATACATTTAAAAAACCTCTAAAAAAATAAAAGACACTATTATATATAAAGCGCCGTTTTGCACAAATTTCTACAATATTATTATAACATGGCATTTTGATAAAAACATGAGTTATCTTTAATGTAAGAAATAAGAATGAAAATCTTTATTATGACGAGAAATGACGGACAAAAATGGGAATATTATTATACTATATTAATGCAATTTTTATTGAATTAAATTGAATGGTATGTTATACTAACTGTGTATAGCAAAGTTTAAGGAGATATTATATGAAAAACAAAATTTATGCGTACTATGAATCACCTATGTTTTACGACTTGAAAGAGCCGGTTGACTATTGTGCAAAAACATATGGAAACAAAATAGCCTTTCATTGGTTGGAAAACAAGGCTGAAAAATCCAAAACATACAAAGAAGTGAAGGATGATATAGCAGCTTTAGGTGAATATTTTATCAACGAGGGATATAGAGGAAAACACATAGCTGTAATTGGGGAAAATAGCTATAATTGGATAATTACTTATTTTGCAACAGTTAATAGTGGCAATGTGATTGTACCAATTGACAAAGAGTGTACCAAAGAAGATATAAAATACTTTATTGAACAAAGTGATGCGGATATTTTTGTTCATTCAGATGATTACACGGAAGAAGCAGAGTTTTCTAATTGCTCTGTACTTATCAATATGAAAAATTTTGATAAGATTTTAGAAAAGGGAAAAGAATTACTGGCATCCGGAAAAAACGAGTTTCAAAAAGTGGAAATTGACAGGGACAAAATGTGTACTCTTGTATTCACTTCCGGAACAACAGCAGAACCTAAAGGTGTTATGCTCAGCCACAGAAACATTGGTACAAACGCAATTAGCGTCATCAGAAGCGTTAAACTTCCGGATACAGCACTCCTTATGTTGCCGTTAAATCATACTTACGGATTTATTGCAACAATCAGCGCTATGATTGTTGGATGTAAGATATTCATTAACAGCAGTTTAAGACGACTTGCTGATGATATTAAATACGCAAAGCCAAAATATATTCCTACTGTTCCTCTTGTAGGTGAAACCTTTTACAAAAAAATCTGTGCATCAATCAAGGCAAGCGGAAAAGAGAATCTTATCAATAAAATGGTTCCTATCAGCAACGGATTAAGAAAAGTAGGAATCGATGTTAGAAGAAAGCTTTTCAAACAGATTATTGACGGTTTAGGTGGCGAGCTTGAACTTATCGTTACCGGTGGTGCGCCAAATCACGAAGAAAGCATTGTAGGTCTTACAAACTTTGGTATTCAAGTGGTTACTTGCTATGGTATAAGCGAGTGTTCACCGAGTGTTTCATCAATGAGAAATGACCATTATGATCCTGCCAGTGTAGGTAACGCTCTTTATGGTGTTGAACTTAAAATTAGTGAAGAAAACGAAATTCTTGTTAAGGGTACTGGTGTTTTCTTAGGTTACTATAAAAATGAAGAAGCAACCAAAGCGGTAATGGAAGATGGATGGTTCAAGACCGGTGATATAGGTGAAATGAAGGATGGTTTTCTTTATATAACGGGTAGAGTGAAGAATTTAATTGTTCTTTCAAATGGTAAAAATGTATCGCCTGAAGAATTGGAAAAAGAAATCATAAAGAGTGTTTCTAACATAAATGAAGTTATCGTTTATGCGAACGGTGACGAAATCGTAGCTGAAATCTATGCAGAAAATGCAAGTGATGAAATAAAGGAAAAGATTAAAAATGATATTTTAGCTCTCAACAGAAGCTTGCCAACATACAAACATATTGCAGATGTTATTTTTAGAAATAATGAATTTGAAAAAACAACAACAAAGAAAATAAAAAGAACGAAAAGAGGATAAATCATGATTGAAGAATTAAGAGAATTGTTTTATCAAGTTGTAGAAGATAACACACAAGTCATAAATGAGGATACTCTTATACATAAAGACTTGAAAATCAACTCTTTGGATATAATAACACTTATATGTAACGTTGAAGAAAAATTTGACATTAGCATTTCAGACAAAGAAGTAAAATCTCTTGTAACAGTTGCAGACGTTATTAAATGCATTGAAGATAAGATGAATAAGTAAAAACGTAAAATCCGGTGATGATATGAAATTAACCAAGGCACAAATCCAAGCATATGATATGGAAAAAATCATAGGTGGAAGTGTTGGAAACACCTGTGGCATTATGCTCGTAAATGAGCCTCGAGAAGCAGAGGTGCTTGAAAAGGCAGTAAATATTCTATATGAAAAGAACGATACATTGAGAACAAAGCTGTTCATAAAAAACGGCGAAGTATCTCAGTGTATTCAGCCATATGCTCCAATAGAAGTTAAAGTTCTTACATTTGAAAACAAAGAGCAAGTACATGAGTATTCAAATGCTTTTGCGAGAGTGCCTTTGGACATTAACAATAATGAGCTGGTCGAGATTAAAGGTTTTCGTTCAAAAGATTTTTGTGGACTTCTTTTTAAACTTCATCATATTATCTCCGATGGTTGGACAGCATCTGTTTTATCAACACAATTTTACAAGTTTTTACAAGGTGAAGATTTTAAAGCATATAGTTATAGCGAATATGTTGAGTCTGAAAAAAAATACCTCGAAAGTAAAAGATATTCTAAGGACATTGAGTATTTCACATCCCTTTATGACGAAAAGGGTAATGTAGTCTTATTTGATGAGGAAGAGGCAATATCAAAGGAAGCAAAGAGAAAAACATATATTTTAAATAAAGACTTTGCTGATAGAATAACAAGTTTCGCAAGCGAACATAGCCTTACTCCATATTCAGTATTTTTAACTACAATTTCAATTGTTTATAGTAAGTTAAAATATAATGCAGAAAACTTTTATATCGGAACACCTGTCTTGAATAGAACCGGTGTTGCAGAGCGAAATACTGTTGGTATGTTTGTAAATACCGTTCCATTTTTGGTGGACTTGAAATACAATGAATCTTTCATTAAAAATGCAGACAAGACCACAGAAGATGTATTTTCCATATTAAGACATCAAAAATGCAATTATGTAGATATATTAAATGATATAAGAGATGCAAACGTTGCGAAAAAATGGTTTGATGTTATTTTTAGTTTTCAGGTATCAGCAATTAAGGGTGAAAACTTTGAAAGCGAATGGTATTGTAACGGAACGCAGGCTGAAACACTTCAAATTCATGTTGACGACTATGATTGTAATGGTGTCTTTCGTTTGCATTATGATTATCAAATTGAAAAGTTTACTGAAGAAGATATAGAAAATCTCCACCAGTGTTTAATGACACTTCTTGATGATGCTATTGAAAATCCGGACAAGCCATTATATGAATTAGAATATTTAACAGAGGAAGAGAAAGAAAAGGTAATAATCTCTTTCAATGATACAGCTTTAGAATATCCAAAAGACAAAGGTGTTTATGAGCTTTTTGAAGAACAGGCAGAAAAGACTCCTGACAAACCTGCAGTTGTATTTAAAGACAAAAAAATTACATATTCACAGCTTAAAGATGAAGTATGTGAATGTGCTGATAGATTATGCTCTCTTAACATAAAAGCAAAAGAAATTGTGGCAGTACACCTTGAGAGAAGTCATGAATTGATTGTTTTTCAATTAGCTATCTTAAAAATAGGTGCAATATTCTTACCCGTTGACAAGAGATTCCCAATAAACAGAATTCAGCAAATGTGCGAAAATTGCAAGGTCAGTCTTTTAATCAGCGATGAATTAGACAGAACTTCTGTTGATGCTAATGTTGTCCAATTGAATGATTTTAGTTTAATTTTACCAACAGAGAGTGCTACAACAGTTACAAATATGGGAGATTGCTATATTATTTACACCTCTGGTAGTACAGGGGTGCCAAAGGGTTGCCTTCTTACAGGAAAAGGTCTTCTGAATTTCTGTTTGAATAATAATACACTTGAAACATTGAATAATATTGAAAATCCAATATTTGCTTGTGTAAACAGTGCTTCATTTGACTACTTTATTGCAGAAACATTATTGCCATTAACAAATGGCTTCACAACTGTTGTTTTAGACGATACAGAAAGCACAATGCAAGAAATCTTTTTGGATGTTGTCGCAAAAAATAATATAAATGTTATTATGACAACTCCAACACGTCTTAAAATTTATTATAACGACAAATATAACTGTTCGGCATTAAAAAGTATGGTTTGTATTTGCACATCCGGTGAACCATTAACAACTGATTTGCTTGACCAAATGTACAAAAAGTCTCCAAACGCACAGGTGTATAATCCTATAGGACCAAGCGAATGTAGTGTATGGGATATGGGCGGCAGATTGGAGAAGGCTGACGGACTTGATATTCATATCGGTAAACCTATAGCAAATGCACAAATCTATATTGTGGATAAATATTTAAAACCAACACCAATTGGAGTAACCGGTGAAATTTGTATTGCAGGTGACGGTGTAGGTTCAGGATACCTTAACAACCCTGAATTAACAGCAGAAAAATTTATAAACAATCCATTTGGAAAAGGTAAGCTTTACAAAACAGGCGACCTTGCATATTGGAGAGCAGATGGCAATATTTGTTATGTAGGTAGAAATGATTTTCAGGTAAAAGTTCGTGGCCTTCGAATTGAGCTTGGTGAAATAGAAAGTGAATTAGAAAGAATTGATGGTGTTGAACGTGCAGTAGTAATTGTGCGTAAGGATAATCAGGACCGTCAGTTTATCTGTGCCTTTTATACAGGTGAAGAGATTGATGCAAGAGAACTCCGCTCAATTCTTTCAAATAAATTACCAAGATACATGATTCCGCATATATTCACACAGCTTCCCGAAATTCCACTCACATCAAGTGGCAAAATCAGCAGAAATAGTCTCCCAGATATAGATTTCAATAGCATAGCAACAGAAACAGAATATATAGCACCTGAAACAGAAGAGGGAAAAGCCCTTTCAGAAGCAATAAAAGGAGTACTTAATACACAAGAAGTAAGTATGGAAGATAACTTCTTCAATATAGGTGGAGATTCAATTACAGCTATTTATGTAGTATCAGTGCTTGAGGAAATGGGATATGAGGTTCATGTGGCAGACATTATGCAGAGTGAAGCACTTTCTGAAGTTGCAAGTAAGATGAAAAAAGCAATACACAAGAGAGAGGTTACTGAATTTAAACCTCTTAGTGCAACAAAGGTTGAATTAAGTGAGTTAAACGAATTGTATCCTGATGCTATCGAATATGTATATGATTTAACACCATCACAGGAAGGAATATATGCACAATATTTCCAAGATGCAGATACCAAAACATATCAGCTTCAAAGTTTAATAAAGATTGATAAAGAAACAAGCATAGATAAGCTTAAAAAGAGTGTAGAGTTACTTTCAGTAAGACATGAGGTACTTAAATCAGCATTTACGGTACTAAAATCAACAGGAGCAATCAAGCAGGTAATACTTGAGAAGAGAAGACCTGAATTCATTGTTCTTATAGAAGAAGAGCAGTTCACTCAAAAAGCATTGGATAAGATTATCTATGCAAATACGAAGAAAGCACTTGATTTACAAAGAGATTCTCTTTTCAAGGTTGTGATTGTAGATTTTGCAGATGAGAGATATATGCTTATGCATACACACCATATTATCATTGACGGATGGTGTTTACCTGTGCTTATCAATGATTTGCAGAAGTATTATGGTAAACTCAATGAAGGAATGTCTGAAGAAGCATTGATGGAAGAGATTAATGAAGAAAACAGAGTACAGACATCTTATGCAGAGTATGTAAACTGG
>JAZSDZ010000022.1:0-5978 GCA_045531435.1 Candidatus Fimenecus sp. | reverse complement strand
GTTAGTTGGTTATATGATGGTCATTTATATTGCAGGATTACAAAATATTCCTAAAGAATTAAATGAGGCAGCATTAATCGATGGTGCATCATCATTTTCAATATTAAAGAATATAACAATTCCAATGGTAATGCCTGCAATAACAATCTGTTTGTTTTTAACAATAACTAATTCATTTAAATTATTTGACCAGAATTTAGCACTGACAGGTGGTGCTCCTGCAAGGGAAACTGCAATGCTAGCTCTTGATATTTATAATACCTTTTATGGTCGAATCGGATGGCAGGGTGTAGGACAAGCAAAAGCAGTTGTCTTTTTTCTGATTGTAGCCATAATTGCTTTTATTCAATTAAAAATTACAGGAAGGAAAGAGGTTGAACAATGAAGAAAAAAATATCAGACAATATTTCTTTTTCTGTATTATTAATTTTATCCATTGTCTTTCTGTTTCCAATTTACCTTGTAGTAATAAATTCATTTAAATCAAAATTCAATATAATAGGTGAGCCATTTTCTTTGCCGAATAAAGATACGTTTGTTGGTTTTGAAAATTTTATAAATGGTATTGAATCATCAGGTTTAATTGGAGCATTTATAAGAACATTAATTATTACAGTTGGCTCTGTTTTAGCCATTGTTGTGTTTACATCAATGACAGCTTGGTATATTACAAGAATAAAATCAAGACTTAATAAAGTACTTTATTTTCTATTTCTTTTTAGTATGATAGTCCCATTTCAGATGGTTATGTACACTATGACAACAGTGGCCGTCAAATTAGGGTTGAATACAGTTATTGGAATTATACCCGTTTATCTTGGATTTGGTTCAGGTTTGTCAGTTTTTATGTTCAGTGGTTTTATTAAGGGTTTACCTACTGAAATAGAAGAAGCAGCAATGATTGACGGTTGCGGACCAATTAAAACATTTTTCTATGTTGTTTTTCCAATTCTTAAACCTACTGCAATAACAGTTGCAATTTTAAATGCAATGTGGATATGGAACGATTTTTTACTTCCATATTTGTTATTAGGTTCAAAAAACAAAACATTATCTGTTGCAATCCAATTAACAATGCAGGGTGCATATGGTGCAATCGATTGGGGTGGATTTATGGCAATGTTGGTTCTTGCTGTCATTCCTATAATTATTTTCTATTTATTCTGTCAAAAATATATTATTAAAGGTGTTATTGATGGAGCAGTGAAAGGATAAGTTTAATGGCTTCGATAGTATTAAATAAAATTAAAAAAACATACGAGGATGGAGTAACCGTTATTGATAATATGAATCTTGAAATAAAAGACAAAGAATTTGTCATATTGGTTGGGCCATCTGGTTGTGGTAAATCAACTACACTAAGAATGATTGCAGGTTTAGAAGAAATAACAGACGGAGAAATGTATATTGGTGAAAAAAAGGTAAATAACATTTCTCCGAAAGATAGAGATATTGCAATGGTTTTTCAAAGTTATGCTCTTTATCCACATATGAGTGTATATAAAAATATGGCATTTGGGTTAAAGAACAGAAAAGTACCAAAAGACGAGATAGACAAGAAGGTTAAATCAGCCGCTAAAATACTTGATATTGAAGAATACCTGAATAGAAAACCTCGTGCATTATCTGGTGGCCAACGACAGCGTGTTGCTTTAGGTCGTGCTATGGTTCGAGAACCATCTGTGTTTTTACTTGACGAACCTTTATCTAACTTAGATGCTAAACTCAGAACAGAAATGCGAAATCGTATTACAATGCTTCATAAAGAACTTGAAACAACATTTGTATATGTAACACATGACCAAACGGAAGCCATGACCATGGCTGACAGAATTGTAGTTATGAAAGATGGCGTAATTCAACAGTTTGATACTCCCCAAATGCTATATAATCATCCGAAAAATATGTTTGTTGCCGGTTTTATTGGTTCACCTCAGATGAATTTTATAGATTGTAAAATAAAAAATGAAAAAGACGATTATTATGCAGTTTTTACTTATTACAGTTTAAAACTACCAAAAAGAATGAATGACCATCTTAAAATGTATATCGATAAAGATGTTGTGCTTGGTATAAGACCCGAAAATATATTATTGACAGATAAAACTGATAATAACAACACAATTGATATGTATGTTGATATAGCAGAAATGACAGGTTCAGATTATTATATTTACGGCAAAGTTGATGATAAAAAATTTATAGCAAATGTTCCCACAAATCAAAATATTGAAAGTGACAAAATATATAAATTGAAATTTGATGTTGACAGAATTCATATCTTTGATAAAATCAATGAAAGACTTATATGTGATTGACATTTTTAAAGAAAAATTATATATTTTTGTCAGGTGATTTTATGAGAGCGAGTGGCATTTTAATGCATATATCATCTTTGCCCGGAGAAACAGGAATAGGAACTCTTGGCAAAGAAGCATATAAATTTGTTGAATTTTTAAAGAATAGTGGTCAGACTTATTGGCAGGTTTTACCTTTATGTCCTACTAGCTATGGTGATTCACCATATCAATCCTTTTCAACATTTGCGGGTAATCCATATTTTATTGATTTTGACTTATTATGTGAACAGAATTTGTTAAATAGATCTGATTATGAAAATATTGATTGGGGAAAAGACAAGAAAAAAATCGACTATAAAAAAGTTTCAGCCAATAGATTTGTAGTATTAAGAAAAGCATACTTTAATTTTAAGCATGACGAAGAATACAACAATTTTTGTCGTGAAAACAGTTTTTGGCTTGATGATTTTGCTCTCTATATGGCGATTAAAGACTCATTTAATGGAAAACCATGGAATGAATGGGATAAAAATATTATTTTAAGAAATGAAAAGACATTATCAAATTTAAAAAGTAGTCTTAAAGACGATGTTGAATTTTATAAAACTATTCAGTATTTTTTCTTCTCACAATGGAAAGATTTTAAAGAATTTGCCAATAAAAATGAAATAAAGATTATTGGCGATATTCCGATATATGTTGCGGGTGATAGTGCAGATGTCTGGTCAAATCCAAAACAATTTTTATTAGATGATTATTGTAATCCAATTGAAGTTGCAGGTTGTCCTCCTGATGCATTTTCTGATGAAGGTCAATTATGGGGCAATCCTTTGTATAATTGGGATTATATGAAAATTGATGGATATTCATGGTGGAAAAATCGAATTGAACATTTATGTAACATGTGTGATATTATCCGTATTGACCATTTCAGAGGTTTTGAATCTTACTATTGCATTCCTGCTGATTCAAAAACAGCAAAAATAGGTGAGTGGAGAAAAGGACCGGGTATTGATTTTTTCCGAGAAATTGAGCGTGATTTAGGGAAAAAAGAAATTATTGCTGAAGATTTAGGTTATCTTACACCTGCTGTAAAAAAGATGCTTAAACAAAGTAAATATCCGGGTATGAAAGTTCTTCAGTTTGCTTTTGATACTGATGAAGACAATGACTATCTGCTTCATAATTTTACAAAGAACTCAGTTGCATATACTGGCACTCATGATAATGATACGGTAATTGGTTTTATGACTAAAACTGCACCCTTAAAAACACGCAAAAGGGCGAGAGAATATCTTAGATTATCGCGAAGAGAAGGATACAACTGGGGATTTATAAAAGCAGTTTTATCAAGTAATTCAGATACTGCTATTATTACAATGCAGGATTTATTAGGACTTGGAAATGATGCTCGTATGAATTTTCCATCAACAATCAAAGGAAATTGGCAATGGAGAGCAACTGATGACTATATATCAACTGAACTTGAAGAAAAGTTACTATATTATACAAGTCTGTATCAAAGAATACCTAAAAAGAAAAGAGTAAAATAAATGTCACAAATAGTAAATGATGCAATTAAACTTGCAAAAAGTAAATATTTTAAAGAAATAAATGAATTAAGCTCTTATGAGTTGCATGATGTGATTTCAACTGCTGTTATGTCACATATTTCTGATGATTGGAAGAATAGTAAGGACAAGAGAATTAAAAATAGAACTGCATTTTACTTATCTGCAGAATTTCTTGTTGGTCGTGCAATTTATAATAATCTTGTTTCAAAAGGCTTGTATGATGAAGTTGAAAAGGGTCTTGATGAGTATGGCGTTTCATTAAAAACACTCGAAGACATTGAAGATGCAGCCCTCGGTAATGGTGGCTTAGGTCGTCTTGCTGCTTGCTTCCTTAACAGTGCTGCAACTCATAATATTTCTCTTGATGGTTATGGTATTAGATATAAATACGGTCTTTTCAAGCAGGATTTTCAGAATGGTTTTCAGATTGAAACGGCAGACGACTGGACAAAATGGGGAGACCCTTGGTCTGTCAGATGCGAAAGTGATGCAGTAAAAGTTGAATTTAAGAATATGTCAGTTAAGGCTGTGCCTTATGACATGCCGATTATAGGTTACGGTACAGATAATATCGGTACATTAAGATTATGGCAAAGTGAATCCCTTGTGCCATTCGATTTTGATTTATTCAATGCACAGAAATACGACAAATCAGTTGCATTGAAAAACAGAGCAGAGGATATCTCTCGTGTACTTTATCCTAATGATGATAACAATGAAGGTAAGAAATTAAGACTTAAACAGCAGTATTTCTTCTCAAGTGCATCATTACAGGATATAATCAGAAAATATAAAGCAATTCACGGAAATGATTTCTCTAAATTTGCTGATTATATTACAATTCAGCTTAATGACACACATCCTGTTATTTCAATTCCTGAACTTATCAGACTTTTAACTGTCAATGAAAATGTAGAGTTTGAAACTGCTGTTGAGATTTGTAAAAATGTTTTTAATTATACTAATCATACTATTATGCAGGAAGCACTTGAAAAGTGGGATTTAAAGATTATCCGTGACACGATTCCACAAGTTCTTGATATAATCAAACAGCTTAATAAAATGCTCAAAAAAGAACTTAAAGATTCAAGTTTAGAAAAAGAAAAAGCAGAGAAAATGCAGATTATTCAGGATAAAAGAGTTCATATGGCTTATCTTGCAATTTTCTGTTCAAAATATGTAAATGGTGTGGCTCGTATTCATACAGATATTCTTAAAGAAGATGTGTTAAAGGATTGGTATGAATTATACCCTGAAAAATTCCAGAATAAGACCAATGGTATCACTCAAAGAAGATGGTTATTGCTTTGTAATAAGGAATTGTCAGCACTTATTACTGAACTTTTGGGTAGTGATGAATGGGTTACTGACCTTGATAAGCTTAAAGAACTTGAAAAATATGCTGATAACGAAAACGTCCTTAACAGATTTATTTCAATCAAGGAAAAAAAGAAAAAGCAGTTAGTTGAGTATATCAAAGTTCACGACGGAGTTGAAATTGACGAAAAATCAATTTTTGATATTCAGATTAAACGACTTCACGAGTATAAGCGTCAATTGCTTAATGCACTTGCAATTCTTGAACTTTACTTTGAAATCAAAGAAGGTTCACTCACAGATTTCACACCAACAACCTTTATTTTTGGTGCAAAATCTGCACCCGGATATGCCCGTGCAAAGGGTATTATTAAACTGATTAATGAAATTGCAAAACTTATCGAAAAAGATAAGGAAGTATCAAAATATATTAAGGTTGTTTTCGTTAAAAACTACAATGTTTCTTATGCTGAAAAACTTGTTGCAGCAGCTGATGTGAGCGAACAGATTTCAACAGCAGGTACAGAGGCTTCAGGCACCGGCAATATGAAGCTTATGCTCAATGGTGCAGTAACACTCGGCACTTATGATGGTGCAAATATTGAAATCGTTGAAGAAGCAGGGGAAGAGAATAACTATATTTTTGGAGCCCGTGTTGAAGATATCGAAGAAATAAAAGAAACATATTCTTCAAAAGAACTTTACGAAACTGATGAAAAAATCAAGCGTGTTCTTGATGCTCTTGTTGATGGAACTCTTAAAGATGGCAGAACAAAGATTTTCAAAG
>JAZSDZ010000024.1:0-3383 GCA_045531435.1 Candidatus Fimenecus sp. | reverse complement strand
CATTCTGTCTGCATCATCTCTGTTTGAGGGCGGTCCGAAAAGCATATTCATGGGAACTCTCTTACGGATTTTAACAACACAAGCGGTTGCATCGTCACCGGGCTTGTAATCATAAAGCTTATCGCACTCATCAATAAGCATTGTTGATAAATTCTTTGCAGTATAACCAACAGGAGCAAGAGTTTCAAGAAAGCTTGCAATATCTTCACGCTTCCAACCGAAGTTATATGCAGTACCAATACCTGCATGAGGGCAACCATCGCTCATAGCAATAAAAATATCGTTTTCCTGAAGCTGAATAACAGATTTGAAAATTTTCTTTCCGCCAATATTCATTTCAGTTTTCGGGTAATCCCAATTTTTTTCGTTTCTTATTATTATGGTGTGTGGGTTATCGTATTGAATCAGCTCTGCAGTTTCATTATTCTTAAGATGAATAATGGTGAATGTGGAATAAGCAACGCCACGCACCGAGCAAACAGGAAGAGTTGCAGCAATCGTTTCAACACACTCCTCAAGGGAAAGACCTTCTGCAAGCATTGTTGAAATGATTTTTGAAGTAAGTGTTGAAAGAATACTTGCTTTAACACCGCTACCGAGACCATCGGAAAGAACAACCACTGTTGAATCCTCATCGGGCTCAACTATATCAATATGATCTCCGCAAAGCTGTTCACCGTAATGGTTTATACTTTTGTAACCGATATCTGCACATAAATCATTCATCAGAAATCGACTCCTTTAATTTTGCAAGTGCGATTTTTGTTTCTGCGGCAGTTTCACCCAAAAGTGAAGCAATCTCCTGAACAATTCGCATTTGCTTATCAACAACCTTATCGGCAACCTCAATTGTCTGACGGCTGATATTTTCTTTTCTTTCTCTTTGTTCCTCTTCGGCAGTAACATCTCTCATAATGCCGATAAGAAGATGTGAATCTCTGTCATAAACAACAGTTTGTTCAACATATCTTTTGTATTCTGCAAGGTAAACTCTCTGGTTACTTACACCTCTGCCGGTTTTAAGAACAGTTTCAAAAACCGTAGGGTCAAGAATACGGATAACATAATCGCCAAGAACATCAGAAGCATATCGGATATTCATAATTTCTCTTGCGGCTTTATTAATTTGCTGAACTTCTAAATTCTCATTAAGAACAATAAGTCCGTTGGGAGAACTATTAACAATAGTATCTGAGAAGCTTTCTGCCTTTTCCTTAAGGAAAGGAAGACACATTGAAATCTCCGCTTTACCCTGACAAATTGCAGCAGCTTTTTCACGACAAGTATTATAACCGCAAGAACCGCAATTGAGCTCATGAGCAGGTTTGAATTTACCCATCTGACGAAGAACGGCATTAATTTCCATTTCTGATGGTTGAGGATATCTGTGTTCAATATATTCAAATTGCTTTCTTAACTCTCCGGATTTAGGCTGAGAAACCTCAAAATCCTTTTTACCTGCATAATTTGCTATAGTAAGGTAATCTGTAATGGTTTCTGTATGGTGATATTTTTCCATAACCGGACCACCCATACAGCTACCGATACAAGCAGACATTTCAATAAAGCATTTATGAACCTTTCCGCTTTCAATGTCCTTAAGAGCTGCTATACAGTTTTCAACACCATCGAGTGCGATATATGTATAGTCAGGTGTATCCTGAGCCATTGTTTTAAGCACACCGCCTGTTGTAGGGAAGAAACGTGCACGACTGAAATCATCGTTGTCTTTTTCAACTTCAAGCTCTATATTTTCACTTTTGAGCCAATTTGTAAGTTCTTCAAATGTAAGGACTGCATCAACAATACCTTCGTAATGCTCAGCTTCGTCTTTTTTTGAAACGCAAGGTCCGATGAAAACTGTCTTTGCATCAGGATAGCGTTTCTTTATATCCATACAGTGAGCCTGCATAGGTGAAACAACATCTGCAAGATACTCCAATTCTGCAGGAAAATGTTTCTGAATAAGTAAGTTTATAGAATGGCAACAAGAAGTTATAATAATGTCTCTATCATCCTCTTTGAGCATTCTCTCATATTCGTTTTTAACAATTGTTGCACCGATAGCGGTTTCTTCAACATCATAAAAGCCCAACTTTTTTAGAGCTTTTCTCATTGAATTTATTCCAACGCCATCGTAGTTCGCAATAAACGAGGGAGCAAGGCTCACTATAACCTTTTCCCTTGCCTGCAAAAATACTTTTACTTTTTCGGTTTCATCAACAATTTCTTTTGCATTCTGAGGGCAAACAACAAAACATTGACCGCAGAGAATACACTCGTTTCCGATAATATGAGCCTGATTTCCCGAAAAGCGTATTGCCTTAACGGGACAATGGCGAATACATTTGTAACAGTTTTTACAGTTGGATTTTTTTAATGTTAAACAATTAGGCATTTCCCGTTACACCCTTTCAATTTTTGTTAAAACGTTTTCCTTGAAAAATTCTTTAAAATTTTCTCTTGTAATACCGGTGTGAATATCATCATCTACCTGAACTGTTACGCCCACACGATTACACTTGCCGATACAAAAGCTACCGGCAAGTGTTATTTCGTTTTCTAAATGATTTTCTTCAACGGCTTTCTGAAAGAGCTCAACTATTTCCGCAGAACCTTTCAAGTGGCAAGAGCTACCTACACAAACCTGAATTATCATTTTTATACTTTTCCTTTTACATTATCGTTGAAAAATTCTTCAACTGTTTCGGGTGTTACTGAGAAGAAAGCGTCGTCAACAGTTACGCAAACTCCCTGCTGGCATTTGCCCATACAAAATGTGCCGCCTAATTCTACTTTATCTCCTAAATTATTTTCTTTAATAAGGTACTGAAGCTGTTCAACAACCTGACGAGAACCTTTAATATGGCAGGAACTACCGATACAAACTGTAATTTTCATCGTTTTAACACTCCTTATTCGTAATCAACAACATTTACCCAAGAAAGAAGGAATTCTCTTTCTTTCTCATTGCCCTTAACTGACTGAGAAGCGGCAACGATAGGCATCCATTTCTGAACATACTGTTTAGCTGTATTGCTCTTTTGACAGAACAAATCAAGATATTTCTTAGCACCTTCAATATCACCGTTAAGCCAGAAAAGAAGATATGTTCTTGCGGCATCTGCAGAAGCATTACCCTGAGTAGCATGTGACCAGTCAAGAATATATGCTGTGCCATCTTCTGCCATGATAATGTTTGAGGGGTTAAAGTCACCATGACAAACCTTGTTGTGCTTGGGCATACCTTCAAGTCTTGTGTGAAGGTCATAGCGAGTTGTAGCATCAAGCTCTGAAGCGCTGATTTTGCGATTCATTTTATCTTTGAGCTTATTAAGAAGAGGACATACTTTTGAATGAACATCAAGCTGAAGGTCAACAAG
>JAZSDZ010000023.1:0-49987 GCA_045531435.1 Candidatus Fimenecus sp. | reverse complement strand
CTTCAGGCACCGGCAATATGAAGCTTATGCTCAATGGTGCAGTAACACTCGGCACTTATGATGGTGCAAATATTGAAATCGTTGAAGAAGCAGGGGAAGAGAATAACTATATTTTCGGTGCAAGAGTAGAAGAAATTGAAGAAATAAAAGAAATATATTCTTCAAAAGAACTTTACGAAACCGACCAAAAAATTAAACGAGTTCTTGATGCACTTACAGATGGCACTCTTAAAGATGGTAAAACAAAGATTTTCAAAGAATTATATGATTCAATTCTTAAAGGTGCATCCTGGCATAAACCTGACCATTACTATTTACTTCTTGATTTCAATGATTATCTTGAAACAAAGAAACGAGTTAATGCTGATTACAAGAATAAAAATGAATTCTATAAAAAGTGTTGGCTTAATATGTGTAATGCAGGCAAATTCTCATCAGACAGAACAATAAAAGAATACGCTAAAGAAATATGGCATATATAAAAATCAGGACTCTTTTGAGTCCTTTTTTATTGCATATTTTATTAAATCAATATATAATATCGTCGGTGATTATTTTGGATAAGAAAATATTAGAACAATATTTAAACCAAAAACTGAATATCACAATTTTCGATGAACTTGATTCTACAAATAACTATTTGAAAAAAATAGGTTCAAACGGTGAAAAAGAAAATCAACTCGTTATTGCCTTAAGTCAGACAGGCGGCAGAGGCAGAATGGGTCGTTCTTTCTATTCTCCAAGTGGTACAGGAATTTACTTTTCTTTGCTTTTACATCCAAAATTTTCTGCCGAAAAATCACTTTTTTTGACAGTTATGGCTGCTGTTTCAGTTGCAGAAGCTGTTATGAAATATAACAAAAATGATGTTAAAATCAAATGGGTAAATGACATTTATATTGATGGTAAAAAAGTGTGCGGAATACTTACTGAAGGTGCAATAAACTCTAATAAAATGCTTGATTATACGGTAGTCGGTATAGGAATAAATGTAATCGCACCTGAAAACGGTTTTCCTAATGATATAAAAGATATTGCAACTGCTGTTTTCCCGGGAAAAACGCAAGAAAACATTAAAGAAAAAATCGTTGCAGATGTAGTAAACAAATTTTTTAATATGTACAACGGAATAGATACTGATTATGTTAAAAGATATAAGAAGTATTCATACCTCACGGGAAAAGACATTAATATAATTTTTGGTGAAACTACAAGACCTGCAACTGTAATTGATATTACAGATGATTGTCATTTACTTGTTAAAAATGAAAATAACGAAATAGAAGAAATTTCGTCAGGTGATGTTAGTGTGAGGCTCAAATGAAAAGAAGAAATCTGATTGTAACATTAACATTGTCCGCATTATTCTGTACATTAATTTGCATAGGTTCTTTTATACGAATACCAATGCCCAATATGATGCCAATGACTTTGCAAACATTCTTTGTTTTGCTTACGGGACTTTTGTTGCCAGTTAAAGCATCAACCCTTGCAACTATTACTTATATGGTACTTGGACTTATTGGATTACCAATTTTTTCAGGTGGTGGGGGATTAGGATATGTTTTACTGCCTAATTTTGGCTTTATAATCGGCTTTGTACTTGCAACCGTAATAATGAGCGTCTTAACTCAAAAACTCAAAAAAAGCACATTTTGGAAATATCTTGTTATATCTTTGCTTGGTGTGATAATAATCTACATAATAGGTGTTTTATATTTCGCATTCATCACAAATGTTTATAATAACAATAATTACTCTGCAATTTGGTTTATTCAGACAGTTTTCCTGCCATTTTTACCAAAAGAAATAATCTGCGTTATTTTATCCTCACTTTCAGCATACAAAATACGACCATATATATTAAAAATCCCACAATAAAGTGGGATTTTTAATATCTTATCGTTTTATAAATTAAAGGCATTATTTCAGGCTTTTCTGCACCGATTTTAAATGAAGTGTTGAAAAGCTTTTCTGCATTTTTAAGTCGTTCATCACTTTCTGCATAAAGAACTGCAATTGTGTCACCAACTTTGACTTCATCACAAGTCTTTTTATAAAGCACAATTCCTGCACCGTAGTCGATAGTGTCAGTTTTCTTTTCTCTGCCTGCACCAAGTAAAACAGCACTTTCACCAACAATTCGTGAATCAATACTTTGGATGTAACCGTCTTGCTTTGCTTTGATTTCAAGTGATTTTTCGCAATATGGCAAAAGTTCAGGATTGTCAATCATATCCACATTTCCACCTTGTGAAGTAACAAGTTCCTTAAGTTTATTTAATGCAGCGCCATCAACCAAAGCATTTTCGGCTTTCTTATAAGAATCTTTATAATCCCAGTTATAAGAAATACTTAAAATTGTAGCAGATAAAACAAGGCACAATTCTCTTAACTGTTTATCACCCTTATTATTAAGTATATCAATAACCTCTTTAATTTCAAGTGCATTACCGACATTTGACCCAAGTGGAATATCCATATTTGTAATAACTGCAGCCATATTACGACCACATTTTTTGCCGATTTTAACCATCATTTCAGCAAGTTCCGTGGCACTTTGCACATCTTTCATAAAAGCACCACTGCCACATTTAACATCAAGAACGATATTCTTTGCTCCTGCAGCGATCTTCTTACTCATAATACTTGATGCAATAAGTGAAATATTGCCAACAGTTGCAGTAACATCTCGTAAAGCGTAAATTTTTTTGTCAGCAGGTGCTAAGTTACCCGTTTGACCTATAAGTGCAATTCCGATTTCATTAACCTGCTTGAAAAATGTGTCAGTATCAATTGAAGTATTATATCCCTCAATGCTTTCGAGCTTGTCAATTGTACCACCCGTATGACCAAGTCCACGACCACTCATTTTTGCCATCTTAATTCCAAGGGAAGCACATATCGGAGCAACGACAAGTGAGGTCTTATCACCAACACCACCTGTGGAGTGCTTATCTGCAGTAATTCCGTCAATTGCTGATAAGTCAAGCATATCACCTGAACGAGCCATACTTTCAGTAAGATTAACGGTTTCTTCTTCATCCATTCCGTTAATAAATGTTGCCATTAATAATGCTGAAGCCTGATAATCCTCAATATTTTCTTTTGTATATTCTTGAACAAAAAAGTCAATTTCCTCTTTTGTAAGCTTTAGTCCGTCACGCTTTTTCTCAATTATGTCGTAAATTCTCATATCATTCACCTAATTTAGATTTATCAAATGAACAGGGGAGAAGCTCACCTAAAGTAAACACCCTTATATCATCTTCATTCTTACCAACATATACCTTAAAATCAGCATCGCAAAATTCAGACAATGCCTGTCTGCAAATTCCACAAGGCATAGCATAGTCAGTAATTTCATCAATTTTTCCACCAACTACACAAATAGCAACGAAATCTCTTTCACCATTTGTAACAGCAGAGAAAAGAGCAGACCTTTCTGCACAATTTGTAACTGAATATGACGCATTTTCAATGTTACAGCCTTTATATATATTTCCGTTTTTGCAAAGTAAAGCAGCACCAACATTATAGTTTGAATAAGGTGCATAAGAGTTTTGCATAGCTTCCATTGCTTTGTTAAAAAGGTCTTTTTTATTCATAAAATCACCTTAAATTGAAATTATTAAGAATAATACTACTGATATAGTTGTATCCTTTGATTGTGCCAAGATTTTTTGACTCAATATCCTTTGAATATATTAGTAAGGGTACTTGTTCTCTTGTATGGTCTGTACCTTTAAATGCAGGGTCACAACCGTGGTCAGCTGTAATAATCAGTAAATCATCGTTTCTCATTTTTAAAATAAAATTATTTAACCATTTATCAAATTCGCTGATAGCATTTGCATATCCGTCCACATCTCGTCTGTGACCATATTTCATATCAAAATCAACAAGATTAGTAAAAACAAGACCATTAAAATCCTTTTCGATTAATTCAAGAGTTTTATTCATACCTTCATCATTTGAATGGGTATAGTATTTTTCAGTAATTCCACGATTAGCAAATATATCTGCAATTTTACCAACAGAAATAACATCATTTTTATTTGCTTTTAAAATATCAAGCATTGTATCTCTTGGCGGTTCAACTGAAAAATCGTGTCTGTCCGATGTTCTTGCAAACGGATATTCGCCTGTAAACGGTCTTGCAATAACACGACCAACTGCGTGTTCACCAACGAGAATTTTTCTTGCAATTCTGCAATACTCATATAGTTTTTCTAATGGAACAACGTCTATGTGTGCTGCAATCTGAAAAACGCTGTCTGCAGATGTGTAAACAATCAATTTGCCTGTTTTAATATGCTCTTCACCAAAATCAGCAATAACCTGCGTACCCGAATATGGCTTGTTACAAAGTGTACCACAGCCTGTTTGCTTTTCAAATTCATTAATGATTTCCTGAGGAAAACCGTTAGGGTAAGTGGGCATCGGTTTATCTGATACAATTCCTGCGATTTCAAAATGACCGATTGTTGTGTCTTTACCATTAGATAATTCCTGTATAGCACCGTATATGCCGATAGGTGATTTATTATCATCAAGATCAACACCATCAATATTACAAAGGCCGAGCTTTGCTAAATTGTTAATATGAAATTTATCTGATTCTGAAATACTTTTAAGTGTGTTTGCTCCGAAATCACCGAACTTTTCAGCATCAGGAGCATTGCCAATACCAAAACTGTCAAGAAGAATCAAAAATATTCTTTTATAATTCATTAATATCCACTGCCTTGTTCATTTTTAACGATTTTAACAATTCTGCTTGTACCAAGTCGAGATGCACCAAGATTTATAAAATCCTCAGCATCCTGAATTGATGCAATTCCACCTGCAGCCTTTATTTTTTTACCATTAGTAGTATGTTTCGCAAAAAGCTCAATATCAGCCTTTGTTGCACCACCAGTAGAAAAACCTGTTGATGTCTTAATAAAATCGGCTTTTGAATTACTTACAATTTCACACATTATAATTTTTTCTTCATCAGTAAGAAGGCAAGTTTCGATAATCACTTTTAAAATTTTGCCATTACAAGCATCTTTGATTTGGTTAATTTCATCGAAAATATCATCATATTTTTTATCCTTTAACCAACCAACATTGATTACCATATCAATTTCGTCTGCACCGTTTTTAACTGCATCTGCTGTTTCAAAAACCTTTGTCGTAGTTGTTGAATATCCGTTTGGAAAGCCGATAACAGTACAAATTGTAAGTTTATCACCTACATATTCCTTTGCTTGTTTAACGAATGATGCGGGAATACAAACTGATGCAGTTTTATATTTAATTCCATCATCACAAATTTCTTTGATTTCATCCCATTTTGCATTTTGAGATAATAATGTGTGGTCAACTTTTGATAAAATTTCTTTAATATTCATAATAATTATCCTCCACATGAACTACAGAATGTATAGTCGTTATTTAAACGATCGTTTAATTCATCTTTACTTAATTGGACAGTTTCTTTGTTTTCTTCTTTCATTCGATTAACAAATGAGCAGTCCTTATAATGAATTTTTTTGCTGTTCACATTTATAACATATGTAATTTTTCTACTGTTGTCATGAATTGTTGAATTATCAGTAGTTATGTCGTTATCATTGTCTTTTATATTTTCTGTTGTATTATGATTTTTAGTAATAATCTCTTTAGTTGTATTTTCTGAAGTTGTTACCTTTTCATTAATTTCATCATAAAAAGGTAAAACGGCTTCTGCATTAGTAGATTCTTCAACGAAAACATCAATTACATCCTGATGTTTATCATCAATTGTTTCGTTTTTAATAGCATAAGATAAACGGTCAAGTGTGTTGTTTATTTCATTTATTTTAAACAGAAGCAATGTAATCAATATACAGAAAATAGCCAGTAAAACTGAAATAATTTTAAGTAAATTTTGTATTTTCAGATTACTGTTATCTTTATTATTGGATAATTCTTTCATATTCACACCTCGTTCCTATATTTTAACATTTAATATGTAACATTTCAATATATTAACATTTTTTATTCTTATTGAATATTATGTTTTGAGTGAATACTCAGATTATAAAAGGAGTTAATTAAATGGAACAGAATATGTGTGTAAATTCCTGTAAAGTAATGCCACATTTACCAGAGAAAACCGTTGTATCAATGGCTTATGTGCCATTCCAGACAGAACTAATAACTTATACAAGTGAAGAAGCATTTTGTAATGGTACGCTTTTTCCTGAATTAGATAAAAAGTTTTATGGAGGTAAATGCTGTGGATAAATGTAAACTTATGAGAGAGTTGTCTGCAGTAAAATTTGCTGCATGGGAACTTCATTTATATCTTGATACACATCCGTGTGATGAAAAAGCCCTTGAGATGCATCGAAAATATAGTGAAAGAGCAAAAGAACTAACAGAAGAATATGAAGAGTGTTTTGGTCCTTTAACACATGAATCAGGAAGTGGACTCGCCTGGATTAAAGACCCTTGGCCATGGGAATATAAGGAGTGTGGTTGCTGATGTTTCAATATGAAAAGAAATTACAATATCCTGTAAAAATTAAAAACCCAAACCCGAAACTCGCTCAGGTTATAATCTCACAATTTGGTGGTCTTGACTGTAAAAAGATATATACGATTTACAAAAAATAAAAGATGGTGATTTGTGCGGATTTGCGGTCAAATACAATCTTATCAATAAATGTCTTTAATGCTTTGTTTTTTTCGTTTTCTGATACTCCTGTGGCGGTGAGTAGTTCAACTGTTGATTTGATTTTTTTGCGTAAATCGTCAGCGTTAGCTTGAGGGAATTGATTAATTTGTTCAGATTTTTCTGTTTCTAATTGACTGATAACTTCAAGTATTTTCCTTTTGTTTTCTTTATATTCTTCAAGTGTATCAATGCCCGATTGATATGCTTCTTTTATTCGAGATAACTTATCCTTTTCTCTTTTGATGTTTTTATCGTAGTCAATTGTAACATCTAAAGTAGCTTTTGACGGAATGATGTTTAGCTCGGTATTTTTAATATCTTCCTTTAATGCGTTTATAAGTGCATCATTTATAAGGTTAAGAGATATGCTGTGAGAAACATCACATTTTCCGTGTGCATATTTATGACATTGAAGGCTTTTTCCACTTGCTGCCATACACAGAGTACCACCACAATTAGAACATCTTACAAGGCCACGCAGGGCAAAATCATTAACGACAGGTGACTTGCGTTCATATTTTTTTGCATTTTTCTTTTCAGCTTCAAACATTGTTTTAAGTGTGTCATATGTTTCTTCATCTATGTATGGTTCGTGATTAGATTTGACTATCATTTCTTTTCCGTCACGATAATGTGACCTTGCTCCACGGCCGTCAACATCCCAGCGGATATACCCGGCATATACAGGGTTATGAATGATATAATAAACAGTACGATTTTCAAATGTGTTTCCTCGTTTTGTACGGATGCCTTTAGCATTGAGTTGTTGAGCAATTTCACGACAACCTTTTCCATTTAAGTATTCATTAAAGATTTCCAATACATAAGGTTTTGTGTCTTCGTCAATAACATATTGTCCGTCAATCATTTTGTAACCGAATGGGGGAGAGGAAACGGCCTGACCTCGTGAAAATTTTTCCATCATTCCACGCACAACTTCTTCTGATAGATTGACACTATAATATTCATCCATGGCTTCAATAAGTGATTCTATAAGAATAGACATCTTATCATCACCAACAGCTTCAGATATGCTTATAACATCTATTCCACGCTTTTTAAGCATTGATTTGAATACAATGCTGTCCTCACGATTACGAGCAAATCGGCTGAATTTCCATACAAGAATAGCATCAAATGGTTTCGGGTCAGTTTTTGCTATTGAAATCATACGATTAAATCCTTGACGCTTTTTTGTTGTTCTGCCACTTATACCGTCATCATGAAATATGTATTCGTTAGGAACAATATATCCGTGAGCCTTTGCATATTCTTGAATTTTTTTAACCTGGCTATCAGGAGATAACTCCGTCTGGTCGTCAGTTGAAACTCGAATGTACGCAGCAGCTATTTTCAATGACATTGAATCACTCCTTTTTGACCTTTAACTTTGTTTTCTTATAATTGGGATTATATTTGTTACATGCCTTTTCTAATTTTTTGAAATCGCAACAGATATTAGAAAGAAAAGCATTGTTTCCTTTTGTGGACTTATAATATGTTTTCGCTGCGTAATTAAAAACATCAGCCTTCTTTTTGTTTATATAGGTAATTTGCCTTCTTAACAGTTCAGCATATTTTACATCCGTCTCATTATTTATATCAAATGAGATTAAAGCTGAATCAGGAACAGGAATCATATTGTTAAAACCAAGCAATCCAAGATTGCCATTGTCTAATTTCATAATATGAATACCGGGCTTTATATTTTTGTGATTTGGTTTGGGAGATTCCATTGGTACAAAGTATTTATAACTACCAACAATTAAAAGAACACCAACATAAGGTCTTTTTTTGTCCTTGTTATTTTGAACACGATTATCACGCGATTTCAGATAGTTTATGTATTTTTCTTCAATACGATACAATTTTAAATTTTCCATAATCCTCCACAATAAAAAAATGACGAAATGAACAACCGCCCATTTCGCCTTTTTAAGTCCCTACTTTCGGCAAGGGATTTCCGCTTTTTTAAGGTCTTACTTTCGGCAAAGACTTTCCGCTTTTTTAAGTTCCGATTTTACGGCTCGGACTTTCCGCTTGGAGTGAACGAGCAAACATATTCGAGACCGAATTTAATTTGTCATTCAGCGTGGAGATAATCTCCACATTTATATTATATACGGAATCGCGCCAAAAATCAACAACAAGATATGGGCTGTTTATTTAATTTTTTTCAAAATATGGTACATATTGTGTTTTGAAGTTACACTAAAATTCACACTCAGACCGTATATACCGTTCATCTGTTGGTAGCAGATGGGCGGTTTTTTTTATTATTCTATGAAAATAAATAAGAATACGAAGGTTCCGACAATAGAACCGATAATGAGAATTTTACTGAGTAAATCTTCTGATACTTCCTTTTTTGTAATGGCAGTGTATGGGAGAGTCAAGATAGGGAAAATTATACCAAATAAAAAAAGTGAAAAACAAAAGCTCGTACAAATAGCTAAAATAAAACTCCATACTTCGCTGGCAATAAGTTTAATTTCCTCCCATAATGATGTGGATGTTTCTTCTTTTACGGAGTTATCAACCATAGTAGTTTCAGTATGTGATGTTGTTTCTTCTTCTTTTTCAATTCTTGCTGAACCAGATGAATGGATTTCATCTTCATAATACCCTAATGTAATGTCGTGAGAAAAGAGGTCAGGGTTTGTTGTAGTTTCATTTCTTTCAGACATAATTTCATCAAATGATTTTTTTGTAGTTGATTCAGAATCATTGGAATAATATGGAGAAAAAGAGTCTCCATTATGATAATGATATTCTCCTGTACTACGGTCATAGTGACCACCGTTTGCATCTGTTCTTCCTGAGTGTGCAAAGCAAAGGAGTGCAAAAGAGAAAATGTAAATTATAGCAAGAATAATACTTAATAATCTTTTCATAATAAAACACCTTAAAACTTTGCTCTTAATTCAACTACCTTACCGAGAATACGGATAGGTAGTTTTTCAATTTGTTCGTTTGTGTAAGTCAATACATCATAAGCGGAGTTGCTGGGGATAAGATTTATACCACCGTCAAACTTCTGCACTTTTTTAATTGTTGCTTCATCACCGTTTATAAGGACAATGGCAATTACTCCACTCTCAACATCAGGTTGTTTGCGAACAATGACAACATCACCTTCAGTAATTCGTGGTTCCATACTGTCACCTTTAATCTGAAGTGCGAAGAATTCACCCTGTCGTGCCATTTCTTCACTGATTTCCTCATAATCAATTATATGCTCAACAGCATCCATTGGAATACCTGCACGAACTAAACCAAGAACAGGAATTTTTATACCTGATTTTTTATTAAGTTCCTTTTGATATAAGTCATAACCGGCTATTGCACCTGGTGTTATTTTTAATATCTGAGACAACAAAGCAATTTTATCACGACCCATATTTGCGATATTGCCTGATTCCCAACGAGAAACAGTAGCCTCACTTACGCCTACAAAATCTGCAACTTGTTTCATTGTTAGATTCAATTCTTTTCGCTTGCTTTTAAGCAGTTCGTTTGTTGTCATTTTTTTCACCTCTTTATACATTGTATTTGTATTATAACTGCATATTTGCGAAAATGCAAGTTTTTTATGAAAAAAAGTAAAAAAACTTGCGAAAAGGTATTGACAACTTGAAAATGATTTGATAATATTGACTTACGGAAACGCAAGAAAGAGGTGAAAAATAATGGCAACAGGGAAATTTGTACCTGAGTTATTAAAATCACAAATGGTCAAAAACAAAATCAACGCAGAATCTATGTCAAATGAATTAGGTATAAATATGACTACATTTTATCGCAAACTCAATGGCGAAAGTGAATTTAATCGTCAAGAGATGGGTATTATTAGAAATGTTTTATCTCTTAATAAAGATGATATGGATTCTATTTTTTTTGCTTCTTAACTTACGGAAACGCAAGAAAAACATATCCCACAACCTGGAGGTGAGAAAGATGAACATTGAAATAATAGATACTCTTATAGAAAAAATGTCAGACAGAATTTCTGAAGTATTAAAAAGTAGTGATTTTAACGGAGTAGCTGAATTGACAAAAGCTCTCGCAGAGTTGGTGTCCGCAAGAGCTTCCTTTAAGTAATGACTTTATTCTTCAGGGTTTAACTTTTTTAAAAGTGTTTTGTAGTAATTTGCAACACATTCAGCCATTCCTTCAGGTGTATCAACATATGAATTGTTTAAATCATTAGGAATAAGATTATGCTCAAGAGCAATTTTTGTTAAATCCTGTGCAAAAGTCATTAATTCAATATCTACCATTTTTGGCATTGTTATTCTCCTTTCTATATATACTCGGCTCGGCAAAGCCTGTAATTCTATTATATAGAAAGAAGAGAAAAATTCAAGTAAATAACATACATCACAGAGCTTTTCCGCTGTACAGGCTGAAAAGAACATTTTTGCAAATTTTTTTATTTCCCCATACCAAACAATATAGAGCATTTTGTGTAAGTCAACATACCGACTCTTCAAGGTAAGTATAAACTGCTTTGTGACAAAAGTGATTATACACAAGTTTTCATTTATTACCTGCAGAACTGACCCACCACTGCAGGAAACCTTCTCCTTAATATAATTTTTAATGTAGCGTATTTTTACATAGCATCAGTCTGTACGGTGGAAAAGCTCTGTGAACATAGGAAAAGCTATCTGAATCATATCTTTTTGAAGGGAGTGATATTGTGGCAAAAGAATTAACTGTAAAAAGAATGATTTCCTTTAATGGTCCTGACGGAGAATATGTGGATTTTGACACAATATCCGAAGAAGAAAAGGAACAATTCAGAAAGTCAATATCTGAAAAAGTCAGTTTTGTATTATCAAATATAAGGAGTGACTAAATGCGAAAATTCAGAAACTATCAAGGAATGAAAGCTTTTGTATTTCCAACTTTCTGTGGAAAATACAGAGTTGAAATTAAAGACTCTAAAGGTGAAATAATTGAAAACACGTTGGTTGACTCTGAAGACGAAATCGGCGGTGTTCTCAACAAACACGGTGACGGAATATGGATTGAACAAGCGACATGACACCACATTCAAAGAAGTTTGTCGGGTATTTAGCAAAAATACAAACATTAAGTAATGGCAGAGTTGTTTTAACTGTTTATAACAAAGAACAGAAAATGAAGCAACATTTGGAATGTGACAGTGTTGAAGAAGCAAAACAACTGTTGCAACTCAGCGGTCAGCAATTTCAAAAAGTACAAGAAACAATAATTTATGTTGTAAAGGAGTGAGAATATGCAAGGAGTTATAGGCATACTTGCCGTAGGACTTATATTCGGTGGTCTTGTTATATATGGATATACAAAAGAAAAACAGAATATAGCCTGGGAACAACGCACACTGATAAAAGTCTGCAGATACATATATAACAAAATAGTTAGCTATGAGCAATGGCGAGATTTGAAAAGAGCCGGAACTGTGGCGAAGAGTTTATTTGCTGATACATATAAATATCAGGAACGATATGAGCTTTTCAGCAGTGTTTTCGGTGATAAACATCCTGAGGCGATTTCTTCAGGCGGTAAATGGTTCGCTTGTAATCAATTGATACGACAGAACGGTCTTGAAGAGTCGTATCGTAAGTATTGCGAATCACAAGTAAAAAAATAAAGTGAGGTGAAAATATGAAAACAGTTAATAATGAGAAGTTTCAGCCAAAGACTGATTGTTGGGCATTTGAAAATGGTGACTGCAATATTCTTACAGAATGTCTTTGCAAGAGAAAGAAATGCAGCCATTATCAGACACCGGAACAACTAAAGAATAATCTTGATAAGTGTGCTGAAAGGCTTGAAAGATTAGGTATCCCAAGTAAAAAAGGGCAAAAAAATAACCGTGTCAGCGGGAACTAACACGGCTATAAATACAAGGAAGTCATAATAAACCTCACAAATTTATTATAACTTCCTTTTTATAAATTGTCAAATAAAAAATGCACAGAAAGAAAAGAGGAATGAGTATGACATTTGATGAAATGAAAGAAGCCTGGATTCAACAAGTCCCGGTAATTCTACATCACGAAGTTATAAATCCTCGCAAAGAAACAGACGGCCAATATGAATATAAGCGAATAATCGGATATGCAGTGGAACTTCCAACATCTGACAGTGAGATTAAAGTCATAGTTAAATTGGAAGATTATTGTGGCCATTCGATTGCATACGATGAGCCGAAAAATTTGAGGTTGAAAGTATGAATGCTACAAATTTTTTTACAGAATCACAGTTTAATAAACTAAAAGAACTTGTTGCAAAAGAGGAGATAATTTCGCTCATTACTACACCGTTTAGAAAAAAACATAAGGTTAACGGCAATACTTATGAATTGTCAATATCAACAGGTCGTTATGTAGGTAATAACGAGTATCATGTTTCTATTTTTGAAGACTACAATTTCAAAAGTAAATATGGCAGAGATATTGGCGGTGGAAATTTCATCACAGTTAATTTAAATAGCTGGAATGATTTCAAAAACAGTATAAACAAAGGGTTGAAGAAATTTCCTGATTATTCAGAAGATGAAGAACCTGAACAGATAAGTTTATTCTAAGGAGATAAGAAATGACAAGATTGACCTTGTTAATAAAAATATTTAAGTACATAAAAGGAGTGTTACAAATGAGTAAAGTAACAGTAGTTCAAGCAGATGGAAAAATTATTATTGAGAATGTGCCTGATGAAATGATTAAGTCCATTCTTGGTAATGCAACGCTCACTACGCTTGATAAAATTGAGCCCGGTGAAGTAGTGAAGGCAGGAATGTTCAAAATTATTGTTCTCGAACATCTTAAGGAAGGTACAGCCGTTCTTTTCAAAAATGCTCTTGAGGAGAGAATGCAGTTTGATTCCGAATCAGGTAATTGGATTTCAAGTAATTTGAGAAACTATCTCAATACTGATTTTTATAAAACACTTTCATTGAATTTCGGTGCTGAAAATATCATTGAACACACAGTTGACCTTACAACTGTTGAGGGTAGTAAAAAGTATGGTTCAGTGCAGGATAAGGTAAGTCTTTTAACCTGCAGTCTTTTCAGTAAATACCACGATATTCTTGAAAAATATAAACTTGATAAATGGTGGTGGCTCTGTACACCTATTGATGTAGCCGGTTGGGAAGATTGTGCCCGCGCCGTTTTCATCTATGGAATTGTTAGCTGTGTCCGCTTCAACGATGACGGTGGGGTTCGCCCGTTTTGTATCTTAAATTCTAATATCTTTGTATCTAAAGTGGAGGAATAAAACTATGACATTAGCAGAAATTCAGGTAGGAAATACTTGTAAAACAGAAACAATGGAACATATCATTCTTGAACATCTTCCTAATGGTAAGACAGTTTGCCTTTCAAAAGACATAGTTACTTTTATGGCATACGATAAGAAAACAGGCGTTTACACCAATTCAAATATCCGTAAATATCTCAACTCAAAGTTCTTGGACAAGCTTATAAAAGAGGTTGGTGCAGAAAATATTGTTGAGCATACAGTTGACCTAACATCTGATGAAGGTAGTAAAAAACATGGCTCTGTAAAAGACAAAGTTAGTCTTTTGACTTGTGAACTTTTCCGTAAATACAACGAAATTCTTGAAAAGTACAATCCAGGTCGTTGGTGGTGGCTGGCTACTCCTTTTGCTATTGAATATTGGGAAGATTGTGCCCGCGCCGTTTACTACTATGGTTTAGTTCTCTGTAACCGCTGCAACAATGTCGGTGGGGTTCGCCCGTTTTATATCTTAAATTCTTCAATTTCTGTATCTGAATAAGGAGAATTTCAATGGGACAAGACAAATCAAACGACAAGGAAATGCAAGTAATAATTAAAGCGAAAGAGTTGTCAGCTTATACTTTGAGTATTACCTCTAATAGCAAGAACTTTCCTAAAAAATATCGCTTTACACTTGTAGATAAAATGCTGACTAAAAGTTTCAATATCTATGAGAGCTTACTTGAAGCGAATCGTACACGCATTGAGAATAAGATAATCCGTGGAGATTTGCAAACAAAAGCAATTACATATTGCGAGGAATTACAGTTTTACATAGAACTCTCTTTAGGTCAGAACATCATCACTCCCAAGAGAGCAGAGTATTGGTCGAGTCTTGTCACCGACATCAAACGCATGACAATTGCGTGGAGAAAAAGGGATAAAGATAGATAAAGCACAGGCTATGCGTTGTCCGTTTTTTTGTGCCCGCGCCGTTAACAACAATGGAATAGTTAACTATAACCACTACAACAATGACGGTGGGGTTCGCCCGTTCCGGTGGATAGCGAGAAAGAGTAGGCAATACGCCGAAATCAGTGCATCACCATCAAAAGAACGCATAGCCTTTCCCTTTAATATTATGACAGATTTTGAAAAAGTAACATCTTTTGAAAACTTATACCGGGCATATCGTACAGCGAAGCGTGGTAAAGGATATAAAGGCAGTTCTGCAAGGTTTGGGACAATGGCTCTTGATGGAGTGAATATACTCAAGGAATTGCTTATAAATCGTGAGTATCGAATACGAGGTTATTCTGAATTCAAGGTCTATGAGCCAAAAGAAAGAGTTATAAAAGCAGGTGCTTTTGTAGATAAGATTGTGCAGCATAGTCTTTGTGACAATGTTCTTTTACCTAAACTTACCTCTGTATTCATTCGTAATAACTTTGCAGGACAAATTGGTAAAGGAACATTATTCGGTTTAGAAACACTCAAAAAAGATATGTTTGATGCCTATACCACACACGGTATGAACATCTACATATTAAAAGCAGATGTAACCAAATTCTTTTATAACATAGACCACGAGATTTTAAAAAAACTTGTGGCCGAACAATTCACGGATGACGGCATTAGATGGCTCTGTAATCTTATTATCGATAGTACAGATGGAAAAGGATTGCCATTAGGTAATCAGACATCACAAGTATTCGCTCTTCTTTATCTCAATGGGTTAGACCATTACATTACTGAAACACTCGGAATTCAATATTACGGCAGATATATGGACGATTTCTATTTAATTCATAAAGATAAGGAACACCTTAAATACTGTCTTAAAAAGATTACTGAATATGTAGAATACCTTCAATTATCTTTAAATGGTAAAACACAGATTATGCCATTTAAGAACGGTATTAAGTTTCTTGGCTTCCATACCTATATCAGAAATGGTAAGGTAATTTGCAAGATAAGAAACGAGAATAAGCGTAATGCTGTCCGTAAATATAAAAAGATGGCCAAGCTTGTAGTACAGGGTAAGCTCAGCCGAAAAGAATTTGATATTAGTTATTCATCATACAAAGCACACGCATCACATGGTGATTGTGATGGGCTTATCTATAATCTCGATGAACAGATTGAGAAAATATTAAGAGGTGAAAATGAATGATACATGAATTAAAAGAACATCCTATTTATTTTGAAGATGTGATTTCGGGCATAAAGACGTTTGAAGTGAGAAAAGCTGACCGACCATTTAAGGTTGGTGACTTACTTGCATTAAATGAATACGACCCGGACACAAAGAAATATACAAATCGTTGTTGTCTTGTGTACATAGATTATATTCTTAATGATTCCAATTACTGCAAAGACGGTTATGTGATTCTAAATATAAAGCCTTGTGCGGTAATTAAAAAGAATTCACCAAGATGTGAATATAAGTTTGAGTTTGATTACAGAGTACCAGAAATAAGTGAGGTTAAACCAATATGACAGATAACGAGATTATAAAGGCTTTGGAACTTCATGCGATGGATGATGATAACACTTGTGATGATTGTGATTATCGTGCTTGTGGTTGTTCATATACACTTTGCAAGGATGCAATTGACCTTATCAATCGTCTTAATATTGAAAATGAAAATTACAGTTGCAATATCAAGCAATTAACTTCTGACCATATAACTTTACAAAATGATTTTGAAAATGCAAAAAGTCTATATGTAAAAGAAAATAAAAAGGTAAATAAATTAAATCAAAAATTGATAGAGATTTGCAAACAACTTAAAACTGCAAAAGCTGAAGCAATCAAAGAATTTGCAGAGAGGTTGAAAAATGAGGCTTACAAGAATGTCGGCATAGACAGAGATTTTTTGTTTTATGATTCTGATGATAATTTTATAACTTTTGACTCAGTTGCCGATGTAATAGATTTTTTATCCGAAATCGTTATAAAAGAAATGGTGGGTGATACGGAATGATTACATTAACACAGAGTCTTGAACATTGGCTTTTTGAATATTACAGAGATAAATTAGCGTTGATTTTATTTGGACACCTTGAATTATTTACTGATGAAATGAAAAAGGAATACATTGAGTGGTGTAAGACAGACGAGGGTAAACAATATCTTAAAGGTGGTAGCAAATACAATCCCGAACACAAAGGCAATAAAGCACTCGATGAAATGGTGGGTGAAGAGTGATGAACGAAGAAAAATTAAAATTTGGTATTGACATTATAAAAAATGATAGAGGAGTGTGGTCTTTCGGTGTTTGCTTATCACACTATGAAGATGAAACTTATATCTATGCTAATTTCTATAGATATTCAATAACTATTGGTAAGTTTTATAAGTAAAAGAGTGACAACAATGCAGAATGAATTGAAACCTTGTCCGTTTTGTGACGGTGAAGCAGAATTGAAAAATGAAACCTCATGTGAGGGGCATGGAATATATATTACTAAATACTATGTAATGTGTAATTCGTGCGGATGCAGAGGTGCAAACAAATATGTTTACGATAAAACAAAAGAAGAATGTATGACCGAAGCAACTAGAGCGTGGAACAGGAGGGCTGACATGGCAAGTTGTAAAGAGTGTTTACATTATGAAATGTGTGCTGATTTCAGACGAAACATTTGTGAAACCGACCAAAAGAGATTTGAAGAATACAAAATAAATTCTGACGGTCTTTGCGAGAATTTCAAAAACAAAGCAGACTTTCAGGAAGTTAAGCACGGGGAATGGGTGCACTCAAATCATGGTTTTGATGTACCGGGTGATTATGAGTGTTCTTTGTGTCATAACCAAAAATATGGAATTAAGCATTTTTATTCCGGCAGAAAGTATGCGTATTGTCCTGATTGTGGTGCGAAAATGGATGGTGGTAAAAGTGGATAAAAAAACAGCCTTTACTATTTTTATCGGTGGCATCTGCTTTTCCATTTACGGGATAGGTATTATTTTATTTGTACTTTATACATAAGGTGGTGAATGTATGGAACTGATAATGTGGATTATAGGACTTATATACAGCCTGTTTCGTGTAGGTTCGTTAAACTTGTTTGCGATTCTGACGCAAATATTCAATTAAAGGAAGTAAAGAAATGATTAAATACTTTTGTGATATGTGCAACAAACAAATCAATATGAATGTTGACGGTGTAAGTGTATTGTTCAATGCTCAGGGTATGGCGATACGAAACAGCATGAATGAGGACAAGCATCTATGTTCTGATTGTTGCCTAAAGGTTAAAACATTTATACATAATTCAGCGGAAAATTATAAATAAAAAAGACGGCAAGGCTCTGATGAACCTCACCGTCAAGAGTACATTATATATGCACTTATCTAACAAAAATAGTATATCATAATGTGCTCAAAAAGTCAAACAAAACAGGGACAAAAGGAGTCCCTTGACGGCCTCGTATTGTATAGTAACAACTCGACCATTTTATATATGAAATTAAGATAAGAAGCACAATAATATAAAAATTATTTTTTTATAGTCCGTAAGGACAAAAGAATAGTAGTTCTTGTTGGAATTGTTGGAAACCCTGTTTTCAATAATTTCAACAAGTAATAAAGTTGTAAGGGTTGGAAACTCAAAAAGAATTAAATGTTATAACAGAGTAAGAGAGTTTTCAACGCTTTCAACTTGAATTTCTTTTTTGCTTCTTTTTTCTTTGTTGAAAAGGAAGGATACAAAAATGATTAAAGAGAAGATAACAAAAGCAGGGAAACTGTTAGATATAGATTTTTATCCTTGTTGGTCTGATGGAAGAAGATTACCGACAGGACCGAGAAAATCACAAGGTTCAACAGAAGCACAGCAGAAATATAACAATAATCGAGCGATCAGAGAAGCAATAATGCTTTTAAATGAAAATTTTGATAACAATGACAATATTTTGTCTTTGACATTTTCACCTGAAAATGCACCACAGGATGAAAAAGAGCTTCACCGTCATGTCACTAATTATTTTCGTCGTCTTAAAAGATTGAGAAAAAAAGAACTCAAAAGAATCACAGAACTTTTAAAGGCTCTTCCCAGTGAAGAGTTTTCTGCAGTATTACGAAAGGAACTTGAAATCAAAAAAGCAAAGTTAGAAGCTCCGTTTAAGTATTTTTACACAAAGGAAGAAATTGAATATCAGCGTGGCCCATTCAAAGGCAGAAAGAATTATCATCCTCATATTTTCATAACAGGTGGTATCGACAGAGATAAATTAGAAGAGTTGTGGCCGTTTGGTACTCGTTGTAATGCTGACCGATTTCAACCTGAACGCTTCGGACCTGAAACAATGGCGAAGTATATGATGAAAGACCCTAAAGGATACAGAAGATTTTGCTGTTCTCGTAATATGAGTCGTACATATAAACAGCCAAAGGTAAAAGACAGCAGATTTTCAGCAGCTGGTGTTGCAAAACTCGCTCAGGAAAGAGTTGATGATGCAGCATATTGGGAAAAGAGATATAAAGGCTATCGTTTTATTCGCAGTTACCCACGATTCAATGAATACAACGGACATTGGTATATGACGGTGGTAATGTATGCTGCAGGTGATGGACCTGTTCCAAAGTGGGATATGGATAATTGGCCTAATGACGATTGGCAGAATGAGAGGTGACAACTATGTTTATAACCTATGATGACTTGTATGAATTTTCACAAGCAGTTATCAGGTGCAATAAAACAAGGGATAAAGGAAAGTGTATGTGGTGTCCGTTTTACGATAGGTGTCAGATAGATGATGAAGAGAACCTGCACATTCAATGTGGTGAAATAAAGACAGAAAAGAAAGTAGGATTTTAACAAGTCAGCGGAAAAGGAGTGTTGCCAATGACTTTACAACAACTTAATGAACTGCGAAAAGAAAGCGGTATCATTAAAAATCTAAAAGAGGAAATAGAAACATTTGCGGATAGCATACCCGGTGGAAATATCAGCGGAATGCCTTCCGCTAAAAGTGTTGGTAACAGTAAAGAAAAAAGGTACATTTCATATTTAGCTGATAAAGAAAAGTTACAAAAACGATATGAAAAAATGTTGTACAAGCATTCTGAAACAATAGAATACATTAATCAAATTCAGGATGAAACCCTTTATAACATTTTTAGGTATCGTTTTATTAAAAATTATCACTGGAATAAGGTCGCTATGCTTATTGGTGGCGGTAACACAGAAGATACAGTAAGAATGCAAGTGAATTATTACCTGAAAACGCATAAATAAAATTTCTTCGGTTTCTTCGGTTTTTATGCAATATAATATAAACTGAGAAGAGAAAGAAAGCACTCCGTGTGGGGTGCTTTCTTTCTTGGAAAGGAGAAAACTATGAGCGAAAATTCAGCGGAAAATAAAGATAAATTCAAACTAACTCCTCAACAGGAAAAATTTTGTCGTGAGTATGTTTTAAACGGATGTAAACAAAAAAAAGCTGCAATTAGCGCAGGATATTCTCCAAAAACAGCAAGTGCACAGGCTTCAAGGCTGTTAACAAATGTTAACATTCTCTCGCGTGTACACGCGATACAGATTGAAGAGTTAAAAAAAGCATCAATTACTCCAGAATTTGTTATGTTACAGTATTTGGAAATTTATAACCGTTGTATGCAGAACAAACCCGTTATGGAGTGGGATTATAGCGAGCATAAGCTTGTTGAAACAGGTGAATACGCTTTTGACTCCAAGGGTGCTAACGAGGCTCTTAAAAAAATGGGTGAATATCTTGCAATGTTCAAACAAAATGTAAACACAAATGTCAGCGGTTCATTAGATGTTAATAAGCTGGAAGATTTAATATGACTTATACGGCCGACTACCTGATTGAAAAGCGAAAAGAAAAGTGGCAGGAATTAAAAGATATTGAATTTGACAAGAAGTTCAGAAATGCAGTTGCAGTTGAAATCCTACATAATTCAGCATTATTTGAAGAAATAAGTAAACATCCTGAAAAGCTTATTGAAATGGTCTTTATTGTTGTAGATAAAAATCAAAAGACATTGCCGTTTTTCTTCAATGATGTACAAACAGATTTCGTAAATACGCTTAATAAAGCCATAGAAGACTTTGAACAAGGTAAGATAACAGATATATCGTTATTGGTGCTAAAAGGCAGACAACAAGGTTTTACGACCTTAATAACAGCCATTCAGTTAGCACACAGTATTACCCGTCGTAACTTTCAAGGATTCACACTTGCGGATAAAAGTGATAACTCTGAAACAATATTTCAGAATAAAGCAAAGTTTCCTTATTCACAGATTCCTGAAGCACTACAACCAACAGAAAAATTTAATAACCGAAAACAGTTATTATTTGAAAAAATTAACAGCAGTTGGTCAGTCGACACAGCAACGAAGGATGTAGGCCGTTCAAGAACGGTCAATTTCTTTCACGGTTCGGAATGTGCGTTCTGGAAAGACGGTATTTCACCAATACAAGCAGCATTAGGTGAAGCGTTTACGAAAAACTGTATAAAAATTTATGAGAGTACAGCTAATGGATATAACGACTATCAGCAAATGTGGGATAGTGGAGTACACATTAACTGCTTTTATGAATGGTGGAAAACGAAAGAATATAGAATCAACTTCCCTGATGAAGATGAAAAACAAAGATTTTTAGACTTTATTCCGGCAAAAAATGAATGGATAAATCAGCGGTTACAGTGGTTGCAGAGTGAAGTAGGTCTTGATGCAGAACAGCTGTATTGGTATTACAAGAAATATGAGGGATTCCTGGATAAGAGAATGATTAAACAGGAATATCCGTGTAGTCCACAAGAAGCGTTCTTGTTACCCGGAGCAAGTGTCTTTGATAATGAAAAAATACTTGCTCGTTTGCAATCGATTACAAAGCCACTTAAAACAGGGTATTTTGAATTCGATTATGACGGAATTAAGATAAGCAATATCAGATGGGTGAATGATAAAATCAATGGTTATATCAATATCTATCAGTTGCCTGATACACCTGCAGTTACAAAATACTGTTTAGGTGGTGATACTGCAGGTGACGGAAGTGACTGGTTTACAGGTCATATTCTTGATGCAAGAACAGGTATGCAGTGTGCAGTATTGAAACATAAGTTCGATGCTGACCAATATACACGACAGATGTATTGCCTCGGTAAGTATTATAAATGGGCTTTGGTAGGCATAGAAGCAAATTTTGATACTTATCCGATAAGAGAACTTCAGCGGTTAGGTTATCCTGAGCAATATATCAGAGAACAGTTTGACAAGTACACAGGCAAAATGGAAAAGCGTTTTGGTTTTAAAACAACAACCATTACAAGACCTGCAATTATATCAAAGCTGAAAGAGGTTGTAAGAGACCATACCGAAACAATCAATGACAAGGACACATTGGAAGAACTGCTTACAATAATCAAGAATGAAAAAGGTAAAGCAGAAGCTCCTGCAGGTGGTCATGACGACCAAATGATGGGCCTTGCAATAGCCCACGAGATAAAAGAACAGGTTGATTTCTCAAAGGATGTAATTGAAGTGAATCCAAAGTATAACTTCAATACAGAAAAAGAACATGCAAGCATAGCAGACTATGGTGAAAGCATTGTAGTTGTATAAGGAGAAAACATGAATATATTTGAAATTATTTTATTAATAGCAGTTATAGGCACACTCAATGCAGTGTGCTTTTTTATTGGTGCAAAAGTCCGTCAGAAGGTTGATAAAGGAGAAACGATTAAACTTCCTGAACTGAATCCGGTTAAAGTTTATGAAGAACATCAAGAGCAAAGAGTTGTTAAGGAAGAATTGAACCGAAACAACATTATTTTGAGAAATATAGAACATTATGACGGTACGGAGTACGGACAGAAGGATGTACCTTAAGGAGTAGGTGACAAATGGATAGACAGGAAATTAAACAGACTTCTATATGGAATTTATACGAAAAGGGCAGAAATTATCATAGACGAATAGGTGTTTATACAGATACAGACCGTAACTATCGAATGTATAACGGCAATCAATGGGAAGGTGCGAAACTTGGTGGTGTAGAACCTGTTCAGAAGAACTTTATCAAACCTATCGTGAAATATAAGTTATCCGTTATTCATGATAATTTATATGCTATTAACTATTCATCACAGAATTTTGAAGATTCAGAGTTCCATAAAAAAGCTGAACGCTGTTGTGATATGCTCAATAATTATGCACATAGTATATGGGAACAGGATGAAATGGATTATAAGGGAAGAAGAATAACAAAAGATGCTGCAATCAATGATGAAGGTATTCTTTATGTTGACTTTGACCAGGAGAAAATGAGACCTGTAAATGAAATTATCAAGAAAAACGATATTTACTACGGTAATGAGAATGATGATGATATTCAGTCACAGCCATATATTATTTTGCGTAAACGTATGCCGGTATCGAATGCTGTTGAATTTGCATTAAACAGAGGTTTAAGTGAAGAAAAGACAGGATATATAATCGGTGATAATGATACTTTTGAAGAAAGCGGTGAAGCTGCAAAAATCGAAGTAGATAATATGGTTACGGTAGTGTATAAAATGTACAAAATGGAAGGTACAGTGCATTTTTCAATAGCTACACGCTGGATAGATATTGTTGAAGATGTTGATACAGGTCTTTCACTTTATCCTATTGCACATTTCAATTGGGAAGAAAAAGAAGGAAGTGCAAGAGGAGAAGGAGAAGTCAGATACCTTATCCCTAACCAAATTGAAGTAAATAAAACTGAAATGCGAAGAGTCCTTACAGTTAAAAATCAGGCATATCCACAAAAGATTGTTGACGTTACAAAGGTTGAAAATCCAAGTGAAGTTAATACAGTTGGTGGCATAATTAAAACAAAAAATGCAACTGTTGATGATGTAAGAAAGATTGTAGGTACTCTTCAACCTGCTCAGATGTCAACTGATGTTAAACAGCTTCAGGAAGATTTAATACAGTTAACAAGAGAATTAGCAGGTGCAGGTGATATTGCTACAGGGCAGGTGAATCCTGAATCTGCTTCAGGTCGTGCTATTCTTGCTGTTCAGCAGGCTTCACAAGCTCCAATGATGGAACAGAAGGAGTCATATAAGAAGTTTATCGAAGATGTTGCAAGAATATGGCTTGAGTATTTCATTGTTTATTCAGCGGATGGAATTAACCTTGAAGAAAAGGTTATAGACCCATTCACAAAGGAAGAAACTGTACAAATTGTTACCGTTCCACAGTCGGTTTTAGAAAGATTACAGGCTACAGTTAAAATTGATGTTACACCGAAGAGCGTATATGACAAATTTGCACAGGAGCAGTCACTTGAAAATTTCCTGACACAAGGATATTTCAATGTTCAAAGACTTGCTGAATTAAAGATTTATGTGAAACTTCTTGATGATGATAGCGTTGTTCCGAAGATGAAACTGTTGGAAGCAATTAAGTATATGGAAGAAGAACAGATGCGAATTGCACAGATTCAGGCAAAAGCACAAGCAATGCAACAGCGAGCATATCAGTTTCTTAATGGTGATGCAGACGGACAAGCTTCACAAATTGCTGATGCTATGAGAATGCTGCAGTCAAGCGGTAATGTAGCACAATAAAAGAATATTCAGATAATCAAGCACTCGTAAGGGTGCTTTTTTATATGGTCCAAGCATTGATGACCGTTTAAAAGCACATGGAATCGGTGAAGCAAACACCACAAAAAATAGAAAGGAGTTCTATATGGAGAACAACAATAACAACGTGATAGAAGAAATCACTGAAAACGTGGAGACAACACCCACAGAAGAAACAGTTGAAGAGATTGACCAGGTTGAAACACCATCAGCGGAAACGCAATCTGAAAAGATTTATTCAGAGGCTGAATATCAGGCAAAGATTGAAGAAGCAATGAATAAAAAGATGCCTCGAAGAGAGGCAAAGATACGAAAAACCGTTGAAGATGAATACAGTCAACACAAGAAACTGGTCAGCATATTGCAGGCAGGTATAGGTGAAAAAGACATTGGAAAACTTGCTGATGCTTTTGAACAGCATTATCGCAGTAAAGGTATTGATACAACATCAAAACAGCCTGAATACTCCGAAAAGGATGCTGCAGTTCTTGCAAGAGCTGATGCTGAAGAGATTATTGCATCAGGATTTGATGAAGTTGTCGAAGAAACTGACCGACTTGCAAAAATTGGTATTAAGAATATGACAGCAAGAGAAAAGGCTATGTTCCAAGTTCTTGCTGAACATAGACAGAATGCCGAAAGAAGTAAAGAATTTGCTGATTTAGGAGTTCCAAAAGATATTTATGACAGTCCTGAATTCAAAAGCTTTGCTTCTAAGTTTAATTCAAATACACCAATTAAAGAAATATGGGGTATTTACAACAAAACGGCACAGCCGAAAAAAGAAATTCAAACAATGGGAAGTATGAAAAACAGTAAAGCAGATAACTCAGCGGTAAAAGACTACTACAGCCCGGAAGAAGCAAAGAAGTTCACAAGAGCTGATTATGATAAAACACCGGGACTGTTAGAAGCCGTTGAAAAATCAATGCGAAAATGGAATAAATAAAGCTTCCCTATAATCGAAGGGAGAAAAAAATTATGGCAGTAACAAATTTCATTCGTGAAGTCTGGTCTAAAAAGATTCAGGATTCACTTGAACTCAAGTGTAAACTTGTTGACAATTGTCTTCGTGATTATGAAGGCGATTGCGACTATGCAAAGAGTGTTCATATTCTTGGTGTAGGTGAACCTACAATCAATACATATGACCCAACAAAAGACATTGATGTAGAAGACATGAAGGATACAGGTCAGATTTTGACAATCGACCAGGCTAATTACTTCGCATTCTATGTTGATGATATTGACCAGGCACAGTCAGTACCGGGTCTTATGGAAGAATATCAGCGTAAAGCAGTACATGGTCTTGCTGTTAAGAGAGACACATATGTTGCAAATCTCATTAAGGGTGTAACAACTAATGTTACAACAGCAACAAATCTTACACAGGATGCTATCAAAGCAGCTGTTGATAAGGCAATTGTTGCACTCAGACTTCGTAACTTTGACGAAGATGGTGTTATTGAAATTTCACCTGATGTATATAATGAGTTCAAGAACTGTCTCATTACATTATCAACAAACAACCCTGAACTCATCAGAAAAGGTGTTGTTGGTATGTATGATAACATGGAAGTTATCATGTCAAATAACATGGCTAAAGATGGCACTCATACATATTGTGACATTAGAGGCAAAAAGGCTATTGCATTTGCCGGTCAGATTAACAAGGTTGAAGCTCTTCGTGCTGAAAAGAGATTTAAGGACCTTGTTCGTGGTCTTGACACATTCGGTTCAAAGGTCATTGACGAAGAAAGAATTCAGGTTATCAAAGTACCTGTTGCAGCAACTGTGTAAGGTGATGACTTATGAGAAAAGTAATTGTTGGTATTCCGTTTAATGCGGATAATAAACACTATGAAGCAAATAAAGAATATGAACTCAGTGAAGATGTTATCGAAAGAGCATTGAATGTCAATCCTAATATGCTGACAGTGTTGGGAACTGGTGATGAGCTTGAAACTCTTAAAGCAAGTCTTGAAGCTGAAACCAAAGCAAGAGAAGAAGCAGAAGCAAAGGCGGAAGCAGAGGCTAAAGCAAGAGAAGAAGCAGAATCTGAACTTGAAAAGGTTAAGAAAGAACTTGCAAAGGTGAAAAAAGCAAACAAATAACAACTACGGACAGGAAGGAGAAATTCTTCCTGTCTTTTCGTGAATACAGGAAATGTTTCTTGTGTTGACGAAAAGAAAGCAGAAAAGGAGCTTTATTATGCAGAAATTTATAAGAAAACCAAGTATTGATATGTATCCCGGTATTAAGGTGGATAAGAATTCTACTCTTGAGTATGAAAACGAACATGTGAAGCAAAAATTAGAAGATTTGACCTTTCATTCAATAAGTGTAGTTAAAGGTGATAATTACGAAAGTACCTATGACACAACAATCCACCTTAAAGAAGGTGATATTCTGATTTTTGAAAGTGAAAAACGAGGATACATATTACCTGTCGAGGGATTTGTAACCGTTAAAGATGCTATAAAAGAGCTCGAATGTATTAAAGATATATAAGAAGGTGAAAAGATGTTCATAGTGTATGACGATATGACTATCAGCCTTAATAGAGGTGATGTGGGAGTTATTCCTGTTCCGCAAAGTAAAGATGGTGATTACGGATATTCAATAGCAGCTGGTGATGTATTAAGAATCAGAGTATTTCCGAAAAAGAAATGTGAAGAAGTTGCACTTGTAAAGGATTTTTTAGTCGAAACAGCAACATCAGTAATTAAGCTTGAATTAGATGGTACTGATACAAAAATTGGCGATATAATCAACAAACCAACAGCATACTGGTATGAAATTGAGCTGAACCCGGATACTCACCCACAAACAATTATCGGATATAACGAAGACGGTCCAAAGATATTCATGTTATATCCTGAAGGAAATGATAGCGGAGAACTTCCGTCAGTAAACACAGGAAAACCAGTTAATGTTTCTGATGAGGCTGTTAAAAGTATTGTTAATAATGAAATTTTTAAAAATGCATTAAGTGATGCTGAAAATGAACTTGTTGGTGATATTGAAACAGCAATTGATAAAATCATTAAGCTGCAGGAAAGTTATATTGGTGGTGATGCAGGCTCGAGTGGTTCAGGTTGTGGCTCTGTTGTCACAGTTACGGATGATGTTCCTGATTATTGGGTGAGTACATTAGAAACTGGTGCAAATGCTATTCGTCAGGCTATGGAAACAGCAGGAAGAAACAAGTCAGCTTTCTTGTTTTATTCAGATGCACATTGGGATTATGGTAGTCAAATGTCACCTACATTGTTGAAATATCTTTACAGAAAGACACCAATGACAAAAACTTTCTTTGGTGGTGATATTGTTAATAGCGAAAGTACAGAACGTATTGCTATGGAATACTTGTATGAGTGGCGAGAGATGTTAAAGGGCTTACCAAATCATCATAGTGTAGTAGGTAATCACGATGACGGAAACGCAACGAATAATCTGTTTAGTGAAAACTATGTCTATGCTTATCTTTTAGCAGCCGAAGAAACACCGAATATGGTCTTGGGTGACGGAATGTATTACTACATTGACGAGCCTTGCGAAAAGACAAGATATTTATTCCTTGATACAGCATATAAAGGTGTTGATACTACACAAGAAAACTTTATTAAGGAAGCCTTAAAATCAACTCAAAGTGGTTGGCATATTGTAGTAGTTTCTCATATATGGTATATGCCTGACTATAACCAATACAGCGTAAGACCTATACCAATTGCAGGACTTGGCACGGATGCAGAAAAAGTTATTACACTTCTTGATAACTATAATTCAAGAAAAGATGATTTTGCTGATTGTGGCGGTAAGGTTGAGTTTTGTATTGGTGGCCATGTTCATCGAGATTATGTCGGCTCAACAACAGGTGGCATTCCAATTATTCTTGTCGAAACAGACAGTCATCATATAAGAAGTGAGTTTTCTGTTAAAGCAGGAACAACAACCGAAAGTTCAGTTAATGGTATTATTGCTGATTATGATAATCAGGTCATAACTGTGGTGCGTGTCGGCAGAGGAAGTGGTTGTACTGTTAGTCTTGAGACAGGTGAGACTCATACACACAGTTATACTTCCGAAATAACAACACCTGCAACTTGTACGACAGCAGGCACGAGAACTTATACTTGTTCTTGTGGCGATACTTATACCGAAGCAATTCCTGCAATAGGTCATACATATGTTGACGGTGTTTGTTCGGTTTGTGGCGCAGAAGACAGTGACGAACCTGAACAACCAACATACACAAATGTACTTGATGAAGTAGGATATACAGAGGATAGACGATTAAGCGGTTCTTCGGGTGATTTGAGTACCGAAACTTCAACAGCAGATACAACAGGTTATATTCCTGTGTCCGAAGGCGATTATATTTACTTGAAAAATGTAACAATGCCGGATACTTCTGCATCTTATTATGCTTTTGTTGGATATTACGATTCTTCAAAAGCGTATATAAAAGGTTATTATATGAATAGTTCTGCAGGAGAAACATATGAAACAGCATATGACGACAACGGAAATCTTAAGCAGTTTAGAATAGCAGAAACTTGTGCATTTATCCGTATATGTGCAGAAGATATCAATGAAAATTCAATTATCACAGTAAACGAGGAAATATAATGACAATTTTTATTTTAGGAGCAATTACAGGAAGTTTACTTACTTTTGTAGCATTGGCTTTAGCAAAAGTAAGCAAAGACAATGAATAAGGAAGTGATGATGAATGAGCATATCAAATAAATTGATAACTGTTGCTGAAAATGTACCAAAGGTATATGAGAGTGGAAATACAGAAGGCAATGCTGCAGGATATACAAACGGATATGAAGCAGGAAGAACAGATGGATATTATATCGGTTATGATGAGGGCTATGGCAAAGGCAAGGCAGAGGGTGTTGAAGAAGGGAAGCACATAGGTTACAACAGTGGTTATACAGAAGGATTTGAAGAAGGTAAAACAACAGAACAAAATGCTTTTTGGGATACATATCAAGACAATGGCAACAGACGAGATTATAATCGTGCATTTGCAGGTAGTTTTTGGACTGATGAAACATACGACCCTAAATATCCAATCGTTGCAGAAGATTTTACTGAAATGTTTATGGACAACGATAAGATAACGAGTACAAAAGTGACTATTGACCTTACCAACGCAAAAATAAATAGTAACATAAATAAGCGTTGTTTCGCTAATTGTTCTTCACTAAAAACAATCCCAAAGTTGATTGTCGGTGAACAAACTTGGTTGCAATATGCTTTTGATTATTGCACTTCATTAGAGCATATCGGCATAGAAGGTGCATTGCATATAACGATTGACTTGCAAACTTGCGAAAACTTGGACAAAGAAACCATTATGCAGATAGCGTTTATTGCTAATGACTTTATAGAAAACCCAACACGACCAACATTTGCAGAAACAGTAATATTGACTGACAGTGGGTATGAAATTGTAGATAATGAATTGGTTGACGAGAGATTTCCCGAAAAATATCAAGGAATGACAATCGTTGAGGTTTTAACAGAGAAAGGATGGACTTGTTAATGGGTTGGAGAGATACAACACCAATTATACCGAATACAACAATGCAGATTTACACCAATCTTGAAGGTGTAGATACTGCATATAAAATTACACCAATCAGCGGTTATGTTATGCATAACAAGGACAGAGATAGAGAAAATTATGATGACGAAGGAAACTTAATTTCAAAGACATTAGGTTTTTCAAGAAGATTGACAACTTGCGGTCTTGATTATGATTTTTCAACATCTATCTTACAACTTGCAAATGGTGAAACAGTAACAGTATATGGTTCTAAAAAATATTTCACAGTATCGATTGAAGATTTACCCGAAGAAGGCATTATCTATGGCGGCAGTACAACACAATGATTAAAAATTATATGTTAAAAGCATCACAATGGTGGTGCTTTTATATTTATCACAAAAATGAAGGTGATTAAATGACTTTAGAGGAAATGAAAATGAAAGTATTAGGACTTATTGAAGAACTAAATCCTAATAGTGAAAAATTAACAGATGACCCTGATATAGCTACAAAGATGAATGATGTAATAAATCAAGTTATGTATGAGTTGGCAAGTTTGAAGAAAATACCACGATATGTTGAATTTGATGTAAAAAAAGGAGATACAATTGACTTCGCAAGAATTGAAGGTGAATGTGGCTCCGAAGTATATCAGATATGTAAAGTCAGCGGAGTTAATCATGATTTTAAAGCTCAAAACACAATAATCAAGGTTCTTGAAAATGGAATCATTGAAATTGATTTATATATATACCCTGAAAGAATCACTTCAGCGACAAATGCAAAAATTTATGAATTTGAGTTAAGTGCAGATGTACTTGAAATAATGCCTTACGGTGTAGCAGGGGACTTGCTTAAAAGTGATATATCTGCAGAATATGGAAAAATTTACTCACAGCGATATGAAACAATGCTACAGAGACTTGACCCGAGATATAATATGCCGACTATATATTATGAAGGTGGGGTAGCAATTTAATGGCATCAGGTGATTTAATAACAAGAATTTACAGTAATTTTCGTGGTGTTGATTTCAGAGGTGAAGACATCAACATTGTACGAAGTCCGGATAGTCTTAATATGTGGAAGGACTATAAGGAAACTGACAGTATCAGAACACGACCTAAATTAAAAAAAGTTGGCTTTTCAAATATAGAAAATGGAACAGTATGGGGAATGTACACAAAAACGTCAAAGTCAGGTGAAAAAGTTTACTATTTTCATATTGATAATAAACTTTATGGTGCATATACAACTGAATATGCGTCGAGTTTAGGAGTTTTTGAAATTGATGAGTCAAAATTGGAACAACCAATTGAAGACTCTTTTTACATTATACCTTATATTGTCAGTAATATAAAAGCAAATAAATCAAATGGTTTTATGTTTAATGGTTCTATATATACAATTGACGGAGATAAATATCGTAGGGATTTATCGGAAGTAGTCGGGTATATTCCGACAACAACAATTGGTAGAGAACCATTTGGTGGTGGCACAAAATTTGAAGATGTAAATATGTTGTCAGATTTTCGCATAAATACGTTTTATGGTGATGGTAAAAGTACAAAATTTTACCTCGACACACAAAATATAGATAATGATTTTGAACCTGTTGTGTATGTAAAGCAACGTGGAGATGTGTATTTTGAACCCTTCGATAGATTTATACCGTCTTCAAAATATGAATTTCATAATAAAAGTAGTTTAGCTTACGAAAATGCAATCAGAAATAAAATATCAAGTATGGCGAATGGTACATCGATAACCATACAGATGTATTTAGAACCGGGAGTAGAAGAAGCGAGTACTGCTTTAAAATATTCAACAGGTCAGGGTGAACCAACAAGAGATGAATTATTATTATATGATATTGATGGTGATGGTGAGGTTACATCAATTGATGCATTTAAAATAAACAAAGCATCTAATGGAACCTGGTCTATTTCCTGCTGGTCAGATGCAGTAAAGTCAGATGTAACCGTAACAAAAGATTTGTTGGGTACTATTACAGCAACAGGAACTAATATGTGGGGCCGAGAGGTTACTATGGATGAGGAAGAATTGCTGTCATATTTCTATAAAGATATTACGGTAGATTATGAACAAGGGATTATAACTTTCCAACATCCTATAGGAGCACCGGCAACTGACGGGCAGGACAATATATGGATATTGTTTAAAAAAGCTGTAGGTGTCAGGGAAAAAATTGAAAAATGTACAATGTTGGAAGTGTTTGATAATAGAGTATTCTTCAGCGGAAATCCTGATTATCCAAATATGATATGGCACAGCAGTCTTGAAAATCCCGAATATGTAAGTGACCTTGATTATTATGAAGAAGGCCTTGACACATCAAGGGTTACAGGAATGGTTGCCGGTAATAATGCGTTATGGGTTATGAAAGAACCATCACCTGCTAACACTACTATTTTTTATCATACACCAACAATTGATAGTGAGTATGGAAAAATATACCCGAGTACACACTCAAATATTGCAATTGGATGTATTGGTAAAACTATTAATTTCAATGATGATATTATTTTCTTCAGTGATAGAGGAATGGAAGGAATTCACGGAGATATAACTACAGAACAGGTATTAGAACACAGAAGTACATTGATTGATAAAAAACTTCTTAATGAACCGAATTATAAGGATATGGTGTTGGTAGAGTGGGAAGGATATCTGCTCGTCTGTATCGATAATAAGATATATCTTGCTGATAGCAGAGGAAAGTTTACAAATGAAAATCACACGGAATATGAGTGGTTTTATTGGGAAATTGACCACAGTGTAACTTGTGCTATGGTTGATGATGGTGTTTTATATTTAGGTACAACAGACGGATTATATAAGTTGACTGATAATACAAGTGATGTAAGGAGTTATTGGACCACACCAAAGGATAAATTCAAATATCCACATTATATGAAAACTACCAATAAAAGAGGTTGTGTAGCAGAAGGTACAGGAGATTATTCTGTATATGTTAAAACCAATAAGACAAATGGTTTTGAATGGATTAATAATTATTATAATGTGTCGGATTATACCGTCAGCAGAGTTAAGAGAAAAAAATTCAAGGATATTCAGTTGAAGTTTGCTTCCGATACACGATTCAGTCTTGAGTCTGTAACATTGGAATGTTTTATAGGTGGATATATCAAGCGATAAGGAAGTGATTAAATGTCTTACGAGATAGATTATAATGATGAGCGATTCGCTAAAGTGGAAGCGGATAAACAAGAAGCATTAAATGAAGTTGAACAAGCCTATGGTGGTATGATAAATGAAACTGATAGTTTTTATCAGGCTCAGATTGATGCTTCAAAAGATTGGGCTGAAACACAGTCAAAAAATCAGCAGGAACAGACTGATTTTGCAATTGAGCAAATCGAACAGCAAAAAGATAAGGCACACAAAGACTATATAAAAGAACAGTCGGCAGCATATACCGATTATCAGCAACAGGTAAATGACTACGGAGTCAATGCTGAACAGATGGCCGCATCAGGAATGCAGAATAGCGGTTATAGTGAAAGTTCAAAGGTTGCAATGTACAATACGTATCAAAATCGAGTTGCAACTACAAAAGCATCATTTGACAATGCTGTTCTGAATTATAACAATGGTATTAAAGAGGCACAGCTTCAGAATAACAGTGCATTGGCAGAAATTGTATATAATTCACTTCAAACACAGTTAGAATTGGGACTGCAAGGCTTCCAATCCAAGAATAGCTTGATAATAGAAAAAGTTAATAAGAAGACAGAAATTGATAATACATACCATAGCAGATACCAGGATGTTCTTAATCAGATTAATACTGAAAATGCAATGGAAGAACAAATAAGACAGTACAATCAGGATTATGCGTTCAATGAAAAACAATTTGAAGAAAGCGTAAGACAATACAATCAGGATTATGAGTTCCAGATGGCACAGTTTGATGAGCAAATCAGACAGTTTGATGAAGAAATGGCACGACTCAAAGAGCAGGATGCAAAAGATAATGAATACAAGATTCGACAGCTTGAGTTACAGAAAGCACAACTTGAAGAAGAAAAACGACAGTATGAAAAATCTTTTGCAGAAGAACAAAGACAATTCAATGCTTCGCTTGCAGAAGATAAAAGACAGTTTAATGCAAAACAGAGTTCAGGTGACTTAGTGAAGGATTCGAGAGACAATGTTGTTGATGAAGATGACACATCAACAGATTGGGTATATTCTGATAAAAATAATACCGATAAGCAAAAAGGGATAAAACAAAGTATCGGTATGAACAGGTCGGCTAATGGAAGAAAAGAAAAGATTAGACAATTACTTGAGGCAGGTACAATAACGGAAACTGAAGCTGAAGCACTGTTAGAACGATATGCATAACAGGAGATAGAAAAATGGCTATTGATTGGGAATATTATACAAAAAGAGCAAAAAAGAAGGATGAAGAAGAATATCAAAAGCTTGTAGAGGATTACAACAGAAGACAGGGTATTTCTACAAGAAAATCTACATCTACATATAAATCATCTGATTCAGATGATAATAACTCCTGGTTTAAAAAGAGCAGCTATTTTGATGACGGTTATCAAGTAGGTGATTTACTTAAAACAATTGGTGCATCGTTGACTGATTTTGGTGGAAATGCCGGTGTAAGTGTTATTGGTACGGGTGAGTCATTAGTTGATACTCTTGCAGCAGTAGGAAATATCCTCAGCAGACAACAAATGAATCAAGCTGCACAAAATGAAATGATTTACAATGTTATTTCGGGAAAGAAAACTGATGGTGTCCTTGAAAACTATAAAGCATTTCAGGATGAAGTTGAAAAAGGTACTGCAGAATTCATTAAAAAAGACTTATATGATGAAAAAGCTATTGCAAATAAACTTATAACTTCCAATCTTGAGGACTTAATGAATGTTGATGCTGAAACAGGTTCAATCTTTGGTGAAAAGTCTGATTCACTTGCACAATCTGCAGGTCAATTAGTTGCAACTGCTGCATTGTCAATGGCAGGTGTTCCGTGGTGGTTGACAACAGGTATTACAACTTTCGGTGCTGAAACTGAAAATGCACTTAATCAGGGAGCAACAATGGATGAGGCAGCATTCAGCGGTCTTGTATCTGCAGGAGCTGAAATTCTTACTGAAAAGCTTTCAGGTGGTATCAAGTTCGGCGGAAAGACTCTTGATGAGGCTTTGACAAAAAGATTAGCTGCGAATGTATCAAATAAAGCTTTGAGAACACTTTTTAAATTCGGTATGGATACCGTAGGTGAAGGTGCTGAAGAAGTTCTTTCAGGTGTTATGAGTGCTGTAGGACAGAAGCTGACCTATGCTGATGATAAAGAACTGAATGAATTGTTTTCTTCTGAGGATGCGTGGGATTCATTTATTGGCGGTGCTGTACTTGGTGGCTTTTCAAGTGCGAAAAACGTTGTCAAAGGAAAAGTTAATAGTGTTGATACCGTTACTGACCTCACAAACAACGAACAAGCCGTTTTTGATAAAGTATATAAAGATACTATTGCTGAAAGAGAAAAAGGCGGAGAAAAGCTCACAGCGAAAGAGAAAACAAAGATTTATGATGATGTTCTCAATAAACTTGAAAAAGGATATATCAGCACAGATACAATTGAAAGTGTGCTTGGCGGTGAAACATATAAGCAGTATCAGGCAGAAGTTGACAATGAAAAAGCTTTGCAGGATGAATTCAATACCCTTAATAAAATGAAACAGGGTGATATGACAGGCGAACAGCAGGACCGCAGAAACGAGCTTAAGGAACAGTTAAAGGCAATTAAAGAAGGAACAACCATTTCTGACCTCAAGAGTAAATTAAGTACAGAGGTTTCTGAACTTGCGAAAAACAGCAGACTTGCAGAAAGCTATAACGAGAAATCTCGTAAAAGTCAGGCATTTGAAGCCGATTTGTCACAGTATAGTGAAAAACAGCAGTCAGCGGTCAAGAGAGCCGTTGATAGCGGAATACTCAATAATACAAACAGAACACACGAATTCGTAGATTTAATTGCAAAATTAGAAGCGGATAAGGGTGTTCTTTTTGATTTCACCAATAACAAAAAGATTAAGGAAACAGGCTTTGCTATCGAAGGCAAAGATGTAGCAGGATATGTTCAGGGGAATAACATTGCAATCAATATTGATTCGTCAAAAGCATTGAATACCGTTGTCGGACACGAGATTACACACATTCTTGAAGGTACAGAGCTTTATCCTGCATTACAGGATGCAGTAAAAATATTCTCAGAATCGAAGGGTGAATATAACTCAAAATTGCAATCGATTACAGAAATGTATGATGGAATTGAAGATGCAAACATTGAGAATGAACTTACAGCAGAATTAGTTGGTGAATACTTGTTTTCTGATACAGAGTTTATCAAGAACTTATCTGTTGAACAGCCCGGTCTTTTCCAAAAGATTTATGATGAAGTTAAGTACCTTTGTAAGGTTGCAACTACAAGAAGCAAAGAAGCAAAAGAGCTTGAAAAGGTTAAGAAGACCTTTGCAGAGATTTACAGACAAAAAAATAACACCGTCACAGATAACGGTGTGAAGTATAGTATGGCAGGTGTGAAATCAAAAACACATGACTTTTCTTTGCTTGAACAAGCAATTCGTCTTGAAGATGTGGGTAAAGCAACATCGGAAGAAATTCGTCAACAGACTGGTTGGTACAGAGGTTATGATGGTAAATGGCGATATGAAATTGATGACAGTAAAATGGAAATCAATGAAAAAAATCTTGAGGGTGTAAATGTTCAGCCAAAAAGCTTGGGAGAAATTATTAAACATGATGAATTGTTTAAAGCCTATCCACAGTTGAAAGATATTGAAGTGCATTTTGATATGGATACAGGCACAACACGTGGCTCATATAACTATGGACTTCAGGCAATCACTATCAACAGTAGATTAAAGCTTAACGAGGAACAATTAAAAAAGACATTGATTCATGAAATCCAACACGCCATTCAGAATATTGAAGGCTTCTCAAATGGTGCAAGTCCTGAGTATTGGGATGGTGCCAAAAATCGCTATACTCCAAAGGAAAATGAACAAGTACAGGCTCTTAAATGGGATATTTACAATTTAGAAAGAAGCATTAAAAAAGAATTTGGTACTGAAGCATATAAAAATATAGTTCAATATTACGACCTTCAGGATGTATATTTTGATGATAATGCAGATACACAAGCAATTGAAAAAGAAACTGAACGAATTGAAGCAGAGGCTGAAAAAAACGGTTATACTGAAGTTTTAGAACAATACTACGATATGAAACGAGATTTAGATTTAATAAATCTTAAAGTAGAACGTCGTAGTGAAATGTCAAATCAGCAACTTTATATGAATACTGCAGGTGAAGTTGAAGCGAGAGATGTTGCAGCACGAGCTGACTTGACCAATGAACAAAGAAAAAACATCCGTCCCGAAATAGACAGGACGAACATTGTATTTTCTGATGATTCAGTTGTAGGATATTCAAGCGAAGAGTATTCTTATGAAAAATTAACATCTAAACCGGATATGCGGGTTACTGTAGTTGATGGCAATGTGCCTAATAATCGTTCTGAAGTAATTGCTTTAGCAAAAAAGAATGCTCGTAAAATAGGTAGTATTGATAAAAATGGTGGAGTAACGGTTTTGGTTGATGATATTGGTGCGAATGTTTTTCTTGGCACAGATGGATTAAAACACGGACTAAGAAGAACAAAAAACGCACAAAATGAAGCCAATTATATTGTTACACTTAAAGCTGGAGAAATTCTAAAAAATTCAATTAAAATAAATGAATTAATTCCATCTAGTAATAATGCTTCAAAGGCTTATATTTTGATTGGTTCCGCTCAAAACAAAAATGGTGAACTGTATTTGGTACGTTCAGTTGTAAATCAATATACAAGTGAATTAACATCAATAGATGTTTTATATGCTATAAACGCAAAAAAAGAATTGGTTGCGAAAAAATCGCCCAGATATACGGAAAATCCGCTTTCTGTTACCAATTCTACTATTAGTATATCTGATTTGCTTGATTATGTCAATAAATATTTTCCTGATATTCTTTCGGAAGATGTTTTGAAGCACTACGGGCATACTTCAAGGCCTGAAGGTGTGTTAGGCGAATCGGCTTTGTTTTCATTAACTGACGGAAGTACGGATATTGCTCCTGAGATGAACAATAACATTTACGGTGAAGATATTAAGTTACAGCAAGCTGACAATGACCTTGTTATTGACGATGATGTACCGATTAAGGAAACACCATCAGCGGAAACGGTAGATAACAACACAATCGAAGTTCCCGACATTACTGTTGACGATATGGAGTTTACTTCTCTTGAAGATGCACAACTAAATGAATCCTGGATAGTAAGAGAAATAGAACAAATACTTCACGAAGGTAGATATGCCAAGAGTGCTTCGAGATTTGGCTACGATATCAAATGGAAAAAAACTACGAGAAAAGAACAACCTTGGAATTTTACAATTGTATCACCGAGTGGCAAAGAGATAAAAGGAAAGGCTGAGGACGATTGGTTATGGTTTAGCCACAGAATTTCTAAAGCAATAATTCAAGACCATATTGATAATGGTAATGAACCAAATGAATTTGGATTGCCGAGAATTCAAATTAAGGAAACACCATCAGCGGAAACAACTAAATCATCAACACACAAAGATTTAGTACAACAAATGTCTGACATTATGGATGAAACTCCGGAAAGTGATGCCACGGAAGATTCACCTGATTACTTTGTTGATAGTGAGAATAAACAAGAAACAAAGTTAACACGAAAAGCACTTCACTCAAATATTATTGAAGGCTTTAAAAATGCATTTGTTAAAGAAGGTATCGACTTTGATGAAACTTTAAACACAGGTAAAAGACACAGTGCACTTTTCAATAATGATAACACTCCGCAAAGGGTGTTGGAAAAAACTTTTGGTTATAAAGCAGGTAAAATTCTTGCAGATTTAACTGTAAATAAGATTGCTCAAAATGAGACAGAGGGTATTAAATGGCTTAACAGCATTACAGGTAAAAAAGGTCTTTTAAGAAAATTATCAAAGGAATATAACATTAAGCCGGGCAGTAAAGAAAGTGCAGCAGCACAAATGTATTTGGAGGGCTTTTATGTTAATGAAAGCGACGAGTATGTCAGATATGGTGATGTTGAACTTGCTGCTGATTTTCCTGACAGAAATGTCAGAGAAAATATAAGACAATTTGCAAAAGACCCGCGTGTCAGAGAATTTTATGATTTGTCTTTAAATTTGATAAATGAAGGAAGAGTGCGAAATGCATACGACCCGATTCCAAGACGTGATAATTATGCCTTGCATTTCAGAGCAATGGACGATTTCTTTTCAAGAATTGGTGTACCACTTAATCCCAATGATATTAAGGCAAAGGATTTACCAACGGATTTGAATGGTGTTACTGTTGATTTGAAACCGGGACAACCATATTTCGCGAGTGCTAAACACAGAATAGGTGTTAAGACAACTTATGACCTATTAGGTGGTATGGAACGTTACGCAAACAGTGCAAAAAATCAGATATATCACATTGATGATATACAAAATTTAAGAGCATTAAGAAACTATATTGCAGATACTTTCGGTCAAGCAAAAGGCTTAGAAGGTATAGATGAATTAACTGCAGACCAAGCAAAAGAAAGAATCGAGCAAGTATATAGTGGACATCTTTCAAATTTTGCTATGTGGCTAAATGAAGAAGCAAATCATGTAGCAGGTAAAACAGCTCTCATGGATAGAGCTGTAGAAGGTATGTTTGGCAGAAGAGGTCTTCAATTCCTCAGTAAGCTTAACGGAATGGTTGGCAGTAATCAGGTAGGCTTGAACATTTCATCAAGCTTAACTAATATTATTCCTGTTGTTCAGACATTTGCAAGAACGAATAAATATGATTTTGCAAAGGCTTTTTCACAGACTGTTCTTAATACAGCTCGACGTTTCAGCGGTAATGATGATGGATTTGCAGAAAAAAGTCCTGTTATGATTAGACGAAAAGGTGCAGAGAGTTTTGCAAAGACTCCGTATCAAAAAGCCACAGATGTCGGATATGCAATTATGAGTGCAGTTGACGGTGTTGCAACTGAACTTATTGCAAGAACCAAGTTCAACGAATATACCCGGAAAGGAATGAGTGAACAGAAAGCTCACATTGAAACTGATAAATGGGTTTCAAGATTGATGGGTGACAGGTCACTCGGTCAACAACCTCTCTTGTATAATTCAAAAACTCTTGGACTGTTTACAAAATACCAGTTGGAAGTAAGAAACCAATTGGATAGTATGTTTTATGACACAATTCAAGAAACAAAAGAAAAACATGAAAACATTGAAAGCAATCTTGTAAGAAATGCAAAAACAGCAGCAAAATATACTGCAACACTTTTTGAACTTGCAGTTGCACAGCATTTTTTTGGTACAGCGTTTGAGTCTATGGCAGGTTATAACCCGGCTTTTGATATTATCGAGGTAATCTTAACTGCTTGTGGCTATGACGATGACGAAGATAGCGAAGATACAACTCTTGATAATTTAGAGCAGGCTTTCTTTGAATTGCTTGGAGATTTGCCATATTCAAGTTTAATTACCGGTGGTGGTAGAATACCAATCAGTTCAGCCTTGCCAATACAAGAAGTGATAATGGGCAAAGACCAAAACGGATATGATTTATCCAGAGAGGAAAGAGGTCTTAAAGCACTTGAAGCACTACCGTACTATCTTTTACCAACAGGTTATGGTCAAATTAAAAAGACCATACAAGGTTTATCAATGTTTGATGATGACCTTCCTATTGCCGGTTCATATACTGACAGTGGTAATCTTCGTTTTACCGTTGATGAAACAATGGGAGAAATGCTTCGTGCCGGTCTTTTTGGTCAGTATGCAAATAAGAACGCAAGGGACTATTTCGATAATGAAAGAGCACCATTAAAAGAAAAGCAAATCGAAGAGTTCATTGAATTAGATATTCCGATTCAGGATTATTGGGAATATCGTGAGGGATTAAGTGATTTAGGTCAATATGCAACTTTGAATGAAAAAGGCGATTATATCGGTAATCTTGACTTGCCTGTAGAAAAGAAAAATATTCTCATTAACAATATCGCTGACAGAGATACACCTATTGACTTAACAGACTTTGATAAATATAAAGACTTTGAAGAATTTGATTTCGCTACAAGGTATCCTGAAAAATATGCCGTTCTACAGGAACAAGGTATTTCAGTTAAGGATTATAACGATAAGTATAAAGAAACAACCTTTATGTACACGGATGATTTTTCCTGGGCTGCAAACAATCCTGAAAGTTATGTGCTTTCAAAGGCTGTAACAAATGATGTAATGATGTACAAAAAGTACACAAGTGACTTATATGCAATTAAAGCTGATAAAGATTCTAACGGAAAATCTATTAGCGGAAGTGCTAAAAACAAGAAACTTGAATACATTAACAACCTTGATATTGATTTTGGTGCAAAACTCATTCTTTTTAAAAGTCAATACAAATCTGATGACAGATACAATTATGAGATTATTGATTATCTTAACAGCAGAGATGATATTTCTCGTGATGAGATGATAACAATTTTAGAAGAATTGGACTTTATTGTTGATGATGACGGAAATATCTCATGGAAATAATTAAACGAAAGAGGGCTTTTTAGTCCTCTTTCTGCTTTGAAAGGAACGTGAAAATATGAGTAAACAGGATAGGCAAGGTGTAAGAACAGCACAGGACCTTGAAAGAAAATATAAATTTGGTGAAATAGAAAAACTTATAAAAGAATTGAAAAGAGCTACTAAAAAGGCACAGAGAGCAATAGATGATATAAAAGAGAATATGAAATCTGATATAAGTTTAGATAATAAATCAGATATATTTACAGCAACAGTCAGTATCTTTCTTGAACCAGGAGCAGAAGAGGCAGAAAATGCTCGAAAATATTCTGTCGGATTAGGTTCACCCACCGCCGAAGAATTAGCTTTATATGATATAAATGGTGATGGTGAAGTCACGATGTCGGAAGCACTTCAATTTTTTAAAATTAGTGAAGGTGAAGATTCACTTGCTAATTGGGACAAAGCTGTTAAGTCAGATGTTACTATAACAATAAATGTATCTTCATCTGAAATGTTGATTAAAGCAACAGGTACAAATATGTGGGGGAGATATGTTGAATACAACACAGTTGAGTTTATTGATTTAATTCTGTCGAGTATTGAAACAAACAAATTAAAAATTAGTGCCATTCAAGATGAAATTAATACGTTAAATGAAGACATCGATGATATAAGTTCAAACAAACATATTATAAGTAGTGGCACAGATTCAATATGGAGTTGGGAAAAATATAACGATGGTACAGCAAGGTGTTGGGGAATATATGAACCTGGTGCGGTGAATTTTGCAAGTTTGGATAATGGCTTTTGTAGTAATGCTGGTTCTGTGAATTTTCCAACTGATTTGTTTAGTTCTGATGATGTGTGTGTACTTATCACTACTCGTTGTATGAGTTATTATGCATTTTGTACTGTTCGCGGAGCTTTTAAAAATATAGTTAAATATCGCTGTATGTTATTAGATACAGAGAGTGATAGTGGCTCATATACTGTTTCCTATTATATAGAAGCAAGAGGTAAAACAGAGTTAGATTAGTTTGTGTTTTCTTAAATATAGTTTTTAAAAAAATTTATAGTTTCATTTAAGTATTTGCAAAGAAAGGTGGTGAGTCCAATGGTAAATGACATGATTCTTATAGCATCTGCTTTAACAGCTTTGGGTACAATTCTTGCAATTGCAATTAAGGTGTATAAATTTGTTCGCAAATGCGAAAAGTGGATTGAGAAAAAGGACAAGCATGATGAGGAACAGTATTGTGATATACTTCGCCTTATCATTATGACGCCTGAAATGCCGTTAAGCGAAAGAATATCTGCAGGTGATATTTATGTTAATAAACTCCATCGCAACGGTGGAGTTAAGAAAAAATATGAAGAATTGCTAAACAGATTTAGCGAAGAACATAAGGAGTGATTATTATGGCACAAAAAAAAGTATATTTAGGTGTTGGCCACGGTGGTAAAGACCCTGGAGCTGTCGCCTTTGGTAGAAAAGAAAAAGATATGGCTCTTGATATTGCAAAAGCAACACGTGATGAATTGGTTCGTCATGGCGTTCTTGTAATGTTGAGTCGTGAAAGCGATGTAAGTGAAAACCTTGCAGCACGAATTAAAGAATGTAATGCATTTAAGCCTGACCTTGCAGCAGATATTCATCTTAATGCAGGTGGCGGTGATGGTGCAGAAGTATTCCATTCTAAAGCAGATACATCTGATGATATTCTTGCAAGAAATATTCTTGAAGAAATAACAAAAATCGGACAGAACAGCAGAGGTTTAAAGGTTAAACTCCTCAGTAACGGTATGGATTACTTTGGATTTGTTCGTCAGGTTCTTTGCGATTCTGTTCTCGTTGAGTGTGCATTCATTGATAACAAGAATGATGTTAAGATTGTTGATACTCTTGCAGAACGCAGAATTATGGGTATTGCAATCGCAAAGGGTATCCTCAGAACTCTTAATATTGCGTACATAGAGCCTGTGGAAGATGATAACTTCTTCCCGGAAAAAGGCTACTTCAAAAAAGGTGATTCAGGAAAGAACATTGAAAGAATCAATGATTTCTATTACAATGTGTTCCCAACTTACGCAAAAACACTCAAACGAGATAAAGAGGATGTTAAAGGTGGATATTTCGGTGAAAACACAGAAGCCTGGACAAAGGAGTTCCAACGAAGAACCGGACTTGAACAAGATGGTTGCATCGGACCAATCACTCTTGCAATGATGAAAAAATTTGGATTTAAGGAGAATTAATTATGAATTTATTTGAAATATTAAAAGAATACTTAATTGTTACAATCGTTTTGATTTGTCTTGTTGTGGGATACATTCTCAAAAATATTGTCACAACAGACAAAATCAACAAGTTCATCCCACTTATTATGGCCGTTCTCGGTGTCATTTTAAGCTTGTGGATGCACGCTTGGAAATTCACACCTGATATATTACTTGCCGGTCTTATTTCAGGCCTTGCCTCATCAGGTGCTTATGACGGCTTTAAAGGTATTAAAGAATATTTTGGTGATATTAAAGATAAATTTGTTTCAAATGAAAAGAGAAATGAATGACAGCAAGTTACCAGCAAGTAAGCTGACGTGCATATTATACTCATTTATGGTTGTTAGAGCCTTAAAAGCAGCGATTTTGGGTGTCTTATAACCACGAATGATAATAAACTGCAAGTTACAAGCAAGTTACACTTTTTAATGTAGAAAAGCAAAATCATTTAAAAAAACAGTCTGTTTTTAACTTGTTGGTGCAATGAGTTAAAAATAAATCAAAAATCTTACTTATTTTAATTTATTATATAAAATTTGAGGTGTAAATATGAAATTTGTTGATGCTTTTAAAGCAATGAAAGACGGTAAAAAGGTAAAGCTCCCATCCTGGGGTGGCTATTGGTATTGGGATGAAGAAAAACAGACCATTATTATGCATACAAAGGAAGGTAAGAAACTTGACATCAGAGAAACAGAAAGAGTTGAATATACACTCGGTAACATTATTTCCGATGAGTGGATTATTGCTGATGAGGAAAACACTCCTGTTCTTGGTGGCGTTGCAACGTTCAATTTTGGTGAAGCTATTAAATACCTTAAGAGAGGTTTTAAGGTTAAAAGGCGTGGCTGGAACGGTAAAGGTATTTATATTGAAATGCAAAGACCGGATGAGCATTCGAAAATGACATTGCCATATATTTATATTGTGACCAATGGCCTTGTGACTGATAATCCAGATGCACCAAAAGGAGTTTGTCCATGGCTCGCATCACAAACTGATATGCTTGCTGAAGATTGGTGTTTTGCTGAATAAACCTTTTGCAATCAATTACAATTAAATTATAAATAAAGTAAGCCCTGTGTACTGTTATCCAATGCACAGGGCTTTTAATTTATGTGTTGACATCATTAATTCTATATGAGATTATATTCGTATAAATCATTTGAAATTTCGTTATAAAATCAACACATTATATCTTATTGAAGTTATGAGGTCCGGATGGTGAATTAGCCGCATCAATGAGATATTTTTCTCAAAGATATGGAATGCCACTACCTGAATTAAAAGGATTATTGACAGATATAGCTACAGAAGAACTTTCACATTTAGAGATGGTTGGTGCGATTGTATATCAGCTTACAAGAAATCTGACGATTGATGAAATAAAAAAATCAGGATATGATAAATACTTTGTTGACCACACAACAGGTTTGTATCCTGTTGCAGCAAGTGGAACACCATTTTCTGCTATGTATCTTCAATCAAAAGGTGATGTGATAACTGATCTTCATGAGGACCTTGCGGCAGAACAAAAAGCAAGAACAACTTATGATAATATTTTAAGATTAGTTGATGACCCTGATGTTCGTGAACCAATAAAATTCTTGCGAGAAAGAGAAATTGTACACTATCAAAGATTTGGTGAAGGCTTACAACTTGTGACTGATAAATTAGATAAAAAGAATTTTTATGCATTCAATCCAAGTTTTGATAAGCACTGTTTTAAAAATTGTAAAAATAGAATGTGATAATTAAAAATGCAACTCTATTAAAAATAATTTTTTTAGAGTTGCATTATTTTTGAATGAATGATTTTAAGATAGTAAAAACTTTACATTTTAATTAATGTTTTTTCTGCAATTTCTCTCAAACAAAAACCTGTAAGAATAGTTCCGTCACGATTGTATTTATTAAGTTTTTCTGCGAGAATTGTCTTAGTGCCTTGTGATGGATTTTCTTTTGCATTATATATTGCGTCAAGTAAATCGCAACACATAGAAAATTTATTTACCCATTTTTTTAATTCTGCGAACAAAGGTACACTGGTGTCACTTATAAGAACTAAACAATTTTTCATATCTGAAATATAAGAACTCAAAAGTTTGAGAGCATCATCTTTTTTGCTATTTGCTTCTAAAAATGATACCTTTGATAAAACTTCTCCCATATAAACGGAATTTTCTTTTGTCAGACATGAAACATTTAGATGGTCAGCAAAATAGAGAAAATCATCAATATTGTCACCCAGAATTTCCTTTTGAGCATTTTTTAATGAATCTTCAGGATTATAAGCAAGTGGATTCCATAAGAAATCTGCAACTGTCATAAGAGGGATTTTTGAGCATTCTGCAAATTCCATAACATTTGAAATTATGCCTTCACAATGTTTGAATAATTCTTTATCTCTACCAATATATGCTCCAAGATGCATTTCCTGAAACATTTCACAATCGTTTACAGGGTAATTGTCCCAATAGAATGGATAATGATTTGTTGCATATGTGAATTCATTTGCTTCTCTTACTGTAAGTACACGAGAACAAATTTCTGCACCTGTCCAGAAAATATCAACATCTGCGGGAATATTACAACCAAATTTTGTCACATAATATTCGTTGCAGTTGCCACTATATTGGGTTGGACATACAGTCAATTTTATTGAAGTGTCAATTTGTTTAAGTGCTGTATAAACTTTGTTTATAAGGTAAATATGTGCATCAACAACAGAGTCAAAAGCTTTTGCATCTTCATCATATTGGAAGTCAGATGGAATGTCATCAAGTAAAAGACCAAAATTACGGATACCAATGTTATATATACTTTTAATTTTGTTTATAAGTGTTTTAAAATCCTGGTCAGAAGTATATCGATATGTGAGTCCCGGACCAATTGTCCAATGGAAGTCAATAAAATTTTCACAAGCAATACTAAAGAGATTCTTTAATTGTAATAGTTCGTTTTCAGGATAAAAATCACGCCATTTTTCTCTGTGATATAAGTCGTCTTTTGGGGCATAAAAATAAGTGTTCATTCCATATGATGCCATTAGTTTCATAAAAGAGAGTCGTTTGCTATTTTCCCATGTAGGTCCATAGAATCCTTCAATATATCCTCGTTTCTTAAAAAGAGGATAATCTGTAAGTGTGCCTTCTTTAATTTCATTTTTAACGATAAGTTTTGATAATGTATGTACACCTCTGAAAGCACCTTTTTTACTTGAAACTTTAATTATTATTTCATTTTCGCAGGCTATGATTATATATTTTTCATCTGTAAGACGTGATATTTCTTCGGAATATGTTGTTTCCTTACTATTTTCATATTTTATAGTAACTTTTAGACCATCGTTACAATTTATGTTGTAATCTTTAAAAACTTTTTCAGCTATTTCTTTGTATTCACCTGAAACAGAAACAGATTTTATATTGATTGTTTTGCCGTTAAGTTTGTTATCTTGTGGTATTGGGTAAATCATGCTGTTAACCTCCGGTTTATGATAAATTATTTACCATTATATTTTACATAATTGTTATACAATTTCACTGAATCGAAATGACCTGCAAATGCATCTGAATCAGCTGGATTCATAAGTCCAAGATACTGATATCCTAAAATTTTATCTGCATAGGGAGAAACATTTTCAATTTGTTGTTTAATTCTTTCGAAAGAAGCAGGTAACAAAGCACTTTTATAAACAAGTCCTTCAAAATCAAATAATTCAATATCCGCCCAAAGTTCTGAACGACCTGATTTATCGTGTGCAATTCTAAGCTTTTCAAATAATCTTCTTGTTCTGTCAACCTTAGTTTTCTTTACTCCAACCTCATCTTGATAAGCAATAAAATCAACATTTAATTCAGTCAGTGAGTGAATAAAGCTATTATTTGCATATACAAGATTTGTTCCATATGGTGCAATTAAAGTTTTTTTATCAGGAGTTAATTCGTAACAACGAGACGAACATAAATTAACATATTTTATGAAATCTTTTGAGAATTTGAAGATGATGCATGTCTCATCAGGAAAATACCATCCGTAAAAGCTTGTGTGATGACCGTAAAGAGTTGTTAATTCTTCCATTGCTTTAAAGGAACGATTAATAACATCTTTACTCGTAATATTGTAATTTGCTTTGCGCCAGTCACCATAAAATCCATTTCCTAAAAATACTTTCATATTACATTTATCAGCTTCATCTAATAATACTTCAATTGGGTCAGAGCAGGGAATATCAGCTAAAGGAAATATAGATGAATTAAAATAACATTTTTCATATAGTGCAGTTGCCATAACCACAATATATTCCATACCAAGTGATGATATTTCACGAACCTTTTCTCGCCAATTTTCAGCAGAAAATTTATCAAGTGTAGAATTCCAGTATTTTCCCTCTGCAAGATTATGATGTTTAAATTCAAAAAATGTTCCGTCAATTTTTCTTCCCATAAATGCACCTCGATTTAAAACTATATAAAATTATATCATAAATACACATAAAAACAATATAACAAATTAATTTAGTCAAAAATTTAACAATTTTTCATTGACACTTTTAGTTATTAAGAGTAAACTATAAAACAATAATAATATATTAAAGAGGTGCTTAACATGGCAATGCAACTTACAGCTGAACAGCAGGCTATGCTTAAAGGCGAACAAGGCGAAGTTATGGCTAAAGTTATGAAAACACTTGTTATGTACGGTGAAACATTCGGTGCAGAAAGAATGGTACCAATTACAAGTGAGAAGGGACATCTTGTTACAAGTTTTGGTCTTAAAATGATGTCTCCTGTTTTTGATTTGATGGACCAGCTTCTTAATGCTGGTGTTGTGTCAAAACAGAAATTCTCTGTCGATCCAAAACCGTTTGATCCAAATGTTCCATCTGATTTTCTTAAGAATTTTGTATTTAAGAAATTTATGTATTCAAAACAGGATTCTTATAACGAACAGCTTCGTAAAATGGGTCTTCTTGATGATAATGCATATACTTGTGCGTGCTATCTTGATGAGGTAGGTAATACACCTAAAAAGGGAGATATTCTTTCTTGGGCTGAATCAAGTGCTGTTGCATATGCAAACTCTGTTATTGGTGCTCGTTGCAACCGTAACTCAGGTCTTATTGAAATGATGGGTTCAATTGCAGGGTTTGTTCCTGAATTTGGTCTTCTTACTGATGAAGGAAGAAAAGCAACTTGGATAATCGAGGTTAAATGTTCAAAGAAACCAGAAGCACAAATTTTAGGTTCTGCCATTGGTATGAAAGTTATGGAAGATGTTCCATATGTTAAGGGTATGAATGAATGGCTTGGTAACGAACTTAATGATGATAACAAAGCATACCTTAAAGATTTTGGTGCTGCTTGTGCATCAAATGGTGCAGTAGGTCTTTATCATATTGCAGGACTTACTCCTGAAGCAGTTGAATTAGGTGATTCACTTGTTGCTGAAAATACACAGGTTTATGTAATTGATGATGCTGAACTTGAAAGGGTTAAGAAATCATACCCAATTATGTGGAAGAACCCTGATGCAACTCCAAAACTTTGCTTTATTGGTTGTCCTCATATGACAATGGCACAGCTTAAACAATGGACAAATGATGTTTACGATGGACTTAAAAAGAACGGACTTAAGAAAGTTTCTGTTCCAACCGTATTCACAGCTCCACCTGCAGTTTGTGATGAATTTAAAAAGACTGATTTGTATGCAAAACTTCAATCAACAGGTGTAGTTCTTAGTTACATTTGTCCTCTTATGTATATGAACAATCCACTTGCTAAGAAGATGCCTGTAATCACTAACTCAAATAAACTTCGTACATACACAACTTCACGTTATTATACAAGTGAAGAAATTCTTGATATTATCACAAAGGA
>JAZSDZ010000116.1:0-1511 GCA_045531435.1 Candidatus Fimenecus sp. | reverse complement strand
TGAAATGTGAGTTTTATCAGGCTTGTGCCATATAGCATCCAAGTAATATAACGGCAGTCCCGTACATTTATTAAGTTTTTCAGCAAAGGTTGTTTTACCAGAACCGGGACAACCTATTACAATTACTTTATTCATTTTTCAATCCCTCAAGAACTTTCATCATTTCATCCCATTCGTTAATATACAAGTGTTCACATTCAGGTCGTTTTTCATTTGCTCTATCTATGTAATCTTTATCGATAGAGTTATCATACCACACGGGAAAAATCCCGACATTTGCAGCACCTTCAACATCATTCTGTGGATTATCACCGCAATACCAAATTTCTTCAGCAGAAAGTCCTGCTTTTTGAAGTGCTATATCAAACAAGATACGATTCGGTTTGCAAATAAAATAATCACTCGAAGTCATTACAAACTCAAATTTATTGTTAGGTAGAAGTCTGTTAAGCCTTTTTGTAAGAGCTTCACCTGACCACAAAAGATTACTGATAACCGCAGTTCTAATTCCATTTTCATTGAGATAATCGAGCATTTTGTCTGCATTTGGCATAATCGCACCCATTGATGCATTATCCCAAAACATCGTTTCCATTTCAACAGGAGAAAGAGAAAACTCTATACCAAGATAATCATAAAGTGTTCTATTCGCAATCTGTCCGCTAATATCATAACCCTGCTTTCTCACCTTTGCAACATGCTCACCGAAAACAAGCTCTGCACCCTTGGTTATATCCTCAACGGTGCATTTATTAGGATTTTTCATAGCGTATTTTAAAAGAGCTTCGTTGCCTCGGTCAGTATTCCAATCAGGCTCATATAAAAGCGTGTGACCATAGTCGAATATTATCATTTTAGGATAGTTCATAATTTTTCTCCCGTTATTTCACCTCAAAATATAATATGCTTGCCTCTGTACCGTCACCGAAAGGCTCATCACCTATGCAAAGCTCAAAATTGCTATCATGCATCTTTGCAACTTTGTTCCATAAAATAGTGCTTGCAATATTATTTTTGTGGTACTTTATGTGCCAAAAGCCCTTATGAACATTAAAAATCTGTCTGACAGCTTCTGTTGCTACTCCTTGACGCCTAAAATTATACGAAACAAAAAACTCTGCCATTGACCAATCAATAGGTCTTTCGCATTCTTTATACTTGTTAAACAAAGCAAATCCGGCAAGAATTTCATCAACATAAATAAAATAAGCATATCTGCTTTCTTCTGTAAAATAGTTGTTTAAATATTTATATCCGAACAAGCCATTGCTGTTGAACTGTCTTTTATCGTACTGAGAAAATTCATAGTTGTATTTTTCGAGAAGATTTGCAAGGGTATCTTTTTCGCTCATTGTTACTTTTTTGATTGTTGTATTCATCATTACACTCGTTACTCCTGTAAAAAAATACGCACCTCCGAAAATATACGGAGATGCCTGTAAGTTCAGAAAAATATTTTACATCATTCGCAAACGGACAAAACGGCTCTCCTAGTCATAAAATTAAGATTC
>JAZSDZ010000133.1:0-5341 GCA_045531435.1 Candidatus Fimenecus sp. | reverse complement strand
TAATCTTCACCTTCAACTTCAAACTGGTTGAGAGTAACTGCATATGCCATAGTTTCGTGAACAACTTCAGGAACATCCTTATCATTCTGTTTGTTTTCTGTTGTAGATTCTGTTGTTGATGGTGTTTCTCCACCATCACCCTTACCACAAGCAGCAAAAGAAATAAGAAAGGTAAAGCAAAGAATAACAGCAATGACTTTTTTAAACATTCTCATTGTTGTTTCCTCCTGTTTTTCTTTTAGGAATAACTGTTTTTGCAGAATACGGATTTTTATTTTCCTTTTTAATTTCAGGAGTATTACTTGCTCTTGAAACCCAACATAAAAATGCTGTATAAAGGGCAATTATTGAAACCCATATAATCATTGCACCGATAAACCACCAAAGGGAGATGTCAAGTGCAAAATGGAGTGCTAATAATATCCATGCGGGAATTGTCCACTCAAGATTGAATATCAGATTAAATCCCAAAGCTATGAAAAATCCACCATTACTCCTGAATCGTTTTCTTTTTTTCATATTCTTATATAATCACAAGTCTGCCGGTAATTTCACGGTCAAGATTCTGATGATTTGAAAGATATTCATCGAAAATACCACGACAAGATGTTGAAATTACAACAGGTTTTCCGTTTTCGGATACTTCATCAAGTGAAATTGCGAAGAAATCTTCTAAATTGTTAAAATGGAACTGCTGAAGACCAACTTTATAAATCTTATTATCGTCAATAGGTTCACCGTTAAAATCAAATCTTGTGTATTCATGAGTAGCACGGTCATATGTAACTCTCAAACCAGATGACAACTGATAAAATTCACAATGCTCTCCAGCCCAAACTCCGTCACGAACCATATGCTTAATCATTCTCTTGAACTGTGCACCTGTAACTTTAATCATATATGCAGCATCATCATAAGGGAAGCATTCACAAAGGTCAGAGAAAAGAACAATCGGTCCCAACTCTGTACTGCGGACACTGCCTGAACCTAAAAGCATAATGTCAAGTCCCAAACTCTCACGCATAATGTCTGAAAATAAACCGCCAAGAGCTGTTTCCTGTGTTCGTGCAGGATGAGTAAGCTGTTTCTTTAATCTTGTTACAAGACGGCTATACTTTACATCTGTTTTTGATTTATAGAATTTAAGAGTTGTTTCAAGGGCTTCATCACGAGGACAATGTTCTTCGTTAATCGGAACTGTCTTCCAAGTATAACTGTCGATACAGTTATTATCCGTATCAATCATAATGTCAAAACGACCAATCTGGTCTGTTCCTGTACCTGCTTGAACGATAACAACATCATTCACAATAGCAGGTTCATCAATAAATGTATGAGAATGTCCGCCAACAATTACATCGACACCCCAAGCAGGGTCGAGTTGTGCAGCAAGTTTTTTATCTTCCTCGAAGCCTATATGTGTAAGAAGAACTGTAAAGTCGATGTCAGTTGCATTGTATGCATTACAGATTTTTCCTACTTCTTCTGCTGCCTCATAAGTATCAACGAAAGTACCGATAATACCATCATTTTTTGTCTGTGAAAGAACCTCTTCAGTAAGAATACCTATAAAGAGAATCTTCATTCCGTCAATTTCGATAATCTGATGAGGTTTGAAAAGTCTAGCACCATTTGTCTTGATATGTAAGTTAGCATTGATAATCGGGAACTTTGCACATTTTTCGATAAAGAGCAAATGAGCAATACCGTAGTCAGTTTCGTGGTTACCCAATGTCACAACATCAGGAGCCAACATATTCATAATTTCGATAGTTGAAATACCCTGAAATTCAGAGTCAATAACTGAACCACGGAACATATCACCTGCGATACAATAAAGAGTGTTTTTTTCTTCATTTCTCACCTTGTTAACATATCCTGAAAGCATTGAAACGCCACCAACAAGATTTTCGTCAACATTTTCAGCAAGGAAATCACCATGCATATCATTTGAGTGCAATAAAGTAAGTTTCTTTAATTTTTTCATTTTTATCACCTTAATCCGTTTTTAGAATATCAAAGGTATATTTTCACCATTCTGTTATATTCCACTTTAATTATATAAAACATTAAAAAAGAATACATTGTACTTTAGTGCAGAAATGCAAAAAACGGCAGATTTCTCCACCGTCTTAAATTGTTTAATTAATGTTATCTATACAAATAAACCATAGTACATATCATTTGAGTGTAGCAAAGTAAGGTTCTTTATGTTATTAATGTTATTTCTCGTTATCCGCACATTTTTTGCAACAGAATCCGCCATTTAAGTTTTTACCGTAAACCGTACAGTCATCACAAACCATATCTCCGCATATTTCACAGCGGTTCAATTCATACAAGGCTTCAATATTAGCCCTCTCAAAAGCTCTGTCGTGGTCTATCGCATAAATAATATCTCTTGCTTTTTTCACATCGCTATTTAAAAGACTTATTTCTTTAAAGCCTGATACAAACTCAAGCACAGGTGGTTTTATTGCTTTTCCGCAACAGTCACAGTAAAATTCAAATTCGAACTGCTTTAAAGTTGATATATCTGAAAAATCCTTTGTAACCGGTTTAAGCATAATAAGAATCCTCCATTAAATAATATTGAAAGAGAGTTTTGCCGTTGAAAGAAATGCTGATAATATTTTTGTAACTCTTGCACCCAACTGCACTCATTCACATCTTAATTCTAACAAATATAAATCAATTGCACAGTGTACTTTAGTGCAGAAATGTAAAAAAACGACAAGATTTTTTCCTGTCGTTTTTCGAAAATCATATTAACTTAAAGAGTTCGTCCACTATTTCTTTAGCAACAGCCATTTTATAAGCAAAACGTGTTGGTTGAGGTTCAAGGTCAAGATAAAAATCATAAATCTTATCTTTTGTGCTGAATGCAAACCATACTTGTCCCGGTACTGAAGCTTCAGCATTTGCAGGGTCAACATTACCCATTGAACCTGTTACACCGACACCGATATCAGCATTGTATGTTTTACGACAAGCATCAGCCATAGCACAAGCAGTTTCTTTTGAATAAACTGAATATTTATCGATTATTTCTTCCGGTACTCCCTGCTTTATTTTTGCTTCGTTACTATATGTGACAAAAGCACCTTTCATAATTCCCGATGCACCTTCTGTATCTGTTATAAGAGATGCAATCTGTCCTGATGTGCAACTTTCCATTGTTGTGATTGAAATGTTTTTTTCTCTCAATGTTTCAGTAAGTTTTTGATAATCATTTCTGATTTCCTGTTCATTGTATATTTTTGCCAATTTAATCAACCTCACATTATTTTCTTATTATTGTTATTCTGCCATCAGTCTGCATATCTATACCCTGTGTATTAATCATATACTCTTCAAGAATGTCTCTTATTGATGTAGCAATAACTTTTGTAGGGTGTTTTTCTTCAATTTCGCTTAACGGGAAATTAAAGTATTTTTCAAAACTTCTGTATTGAAATTGTTGCAAACCAATTCTATAAAAGAAATTATCTTCAACAGGTTTTCCTTTAAATGTCAAATCAATAATTTTTGATTGAGCAACATCATAGGTAATCCTTAAGTTCTTTGAAATCTGAAAAAAACCAGAACTATAACCTGCTAAAGCTTCATCTCTCAACATATAATTCAACATTTTATGTAATTGTAGTCCTGAAACAGCTAACATATGTACTACACCATCGTATGGAAAACACTCTGTAAGATTTAAAAATTGGACAAGTGGACCTAATTCTTCATTACGGATACTTCCCGATGCAAGGAACATAATATCCACACCAAGTTTTTCTGCAAGGATGTCACAGAATAAATCACCAAGTTCAGTTTCTATAAATCTGTCAGGGTGAGTAAGTTTTCTTTTAAAACGTGTTAAAACGCGACTGTATTTCATATCAGTTACATTCTTATATGACGAAAGTAAGCTATCAATAGATTCATCCTGTGGACAGGTTTCTGAATTTATAGGTAAATACTGCCATTTGTAATCAGAAAGACAATTATTATCAGTATCAATGGTCAAATCAAATCTGCCGATACCGTCTGTTCCCACACCTGCCTGAACAACGGGAATACCATTTACAACAGCAGGTTCTGTGATAAATGTATGAGAATGACCACCAATGATAATATCCACACCCCATGCAGGGTTAAGTTGCTCTGCAAGTTTTTTATCTTCTTCAAATCCTATGTGAGTAAGAAGGACTGTAAGGTCAATATTGGTTGCATTGTATGTATCACAAATCTTACCTATCTCCTGAACTGCTTCATGAATATCAAGAAAAGTACCTAATAGACCTTCATTTCTTGCTTGATTCATAACACTCTCGGTGATTATACCAATAAACAGAATTTTCATTCCGTCAATCTCAAAAATATGGTGAGATTTAAAAAGCCTTGACCCATTTGTTTTAATGTGAAGATTAGCATTAATAATAGGGAATTTTGCACATTTCTCAATAAAAAGCAGATGAGCAATACCGTAATCAGTTTCGTGATTACCAATGGTTACCACATCAGGTGACAACATATTCATTATCTCTATTGTTGAAATACCTTTGAATTCAGAGTCAATAACCGAGCCTCTAAACATATCACCTGCAATACAGTACAATGTGTTTTTTTCTTCATTTCTTACCTTATTGACAAAACCCGAAAGCATAGAAACGCCACCAATAAGGTTATCGTCAATATTTTCGGCAAGAAAGTCACCGTGCATATCATTTGAGTGAAGAATTGTAAGTTTTTTATATCTGTTCATATCGTATTCCACATTCATAAAATTTCTTTTTGTAATCATAACAATTTTTGCCGTTTTCCACATCGTACTTTAGTGCAAAAAAGGCGTTTCAGTAAATTATAATTTATTCCTCCACAGGGCGATTGGCTCTGAATAATTCTTCAATGCAATCAGGTTGCCGTCCTTTATTCGTATAATAAATAACTCCGTCAATCGTTGTGGTATCCGTACCACTTGTTACAACTGTTCCGTCTGTGTATTCAATTCTGAAAGTGAACATATTAAGACCACACACTACATCTGCATCTTTAGCTTTTTCACGAACTGTAAAAGTCCCAAGCCATGCTGTTATTTCTTTCATATGTTCTGTGGGAACTTCGACACCGTCTATATTGTCGGGAAGTCGATACAGTGTAACACTCTTTATATTCTGTGTTTCAAAAATTGGTGTTGTAGTATCAACTTTATTTGAGTTAAATTTAATTAAACCAAATATGCATATCAACACTAAACAAGCTAACACAAGACCAAACATTATCAATTTTTTCATATAATCCACCCCATAAACTACTTATATCGGGCATTTTTTAACTTTTCGTAAAATTCATA
>JAZSDZ010000100.1:0-37335 GCA_045531435.1 Candidatus Fimenecus sp. | reverse complement strand
GCTTAGCGTTTTTTAACTCTTTTGTTATCCAAAAGAATTACTGTTTCTTGTATTTCTCTGCTTCGTACTTCCGTACTCTCAAAGAATCTACAGGGTTCCTTTTACTTATCTCGTCGTTGTTTAATTTTCAAGGTTCAGTTTTTGTGTCCTACCCGATTTCGCGGGTGGAGTTTCATTATAGCAAAACCCCTCGAGTTTGTCAACAGTTTTTTCAAACTTTTTTAAAATTTTTAAGTTTTTCTTACTGCTGAGCTTGTATCTCTCGCAGACAGCTTTGATATAATAACACAACAATTCAAACTTGTCAACAATTTTTTTCATTTTTTTTTAATTTTTTTCACCTTTATTCAATTTGTCTGTTTTACCATATTTTAACATTATTTATTGTGCAACATGCATAATCAGGTTTTTATGGGTAAATATAAATAACAAATATGCTATTCGGAGAGAATTTTATGGATACAAAAAAGGAATACAGAAACAAACGACAGATTTTCTTACAGATTATCGCTATCATCCTATTGAATGCTATGGTTATTATGGCAATCGGCTTTATACACGAAAACACGCAGACGCTTTCAAGTCTTGGGTCACGAGGTCAGGAAGTAAGGCAAATCCAGAAGAAACTGAAATCCTTAGGATTATATAATGGTTCTGTTGACGGAGTTTATGGCACAGCCACTCAGAAGGCAGTCCGTCAATTTCAGAAAAACTGCGGAATCACAGCCGACGGAATTGCAGGTCCTAAAACATTATTATATTTAGGGTTAGGTTCGGGCTCATCCTCATCCACAAACGGATACAGTTCAAACGATATATATCTTCTTGCAAAAGTAATTGCCGCTGAAGCTCGTGGTGAAAGCTACACGGGACAGGTTGCAGTTGGCGCAGTTGTGCTTAATCGTGTTCAACACTCCTCATTCCCTGATTCCATTTCAGGCGTTGTTTATCAGGCAGGTGCATTTTCGGCAGTAAGGGACAGCAACTGGAATGTTGCACCTGATGATACAGCGAAAAAGGCTGCAAGAGATGCGATTAACGGTTGGGACCCTACCGGCGGTGCTATATACTATTATAATCCTTCAAAAACAAGCAATCGTTGGATTAGGACAAGGCCTGTTGTGACGACTATCGGGCGACATGTGTTTTGTAAATAATAAACGGCGGAGTCAGGTCAAGGCTCCGCCATATTTTTTGTATGCATTATTTGGGGAAGATTCTTTGCTACGCTCAGAATGACACCCAATTTTATTTAAGTAATTCTTTTAATCTGCTTTCGTATGCCTGTTTTTCGTATTCCAGTGAAACAGGGACATAATTTTTGTCCACAAGCTTTATAAGATAATCTGTAAATTGTGGATTGAGTGAAAGAATCGGTCCTGTGTGGTATGTTGCGAAAAGGTTATTCTGATGAACACCTTCGATTTTGCAATCAGGGTTCATACCTGCACCTTTTTTCATATTGAGAAACGGATATGGATTTTCACCATAAGAGTGGCTGAGAAGGTTTTTGAAGCCTACAAGCTGCATACCATCAAATTCACCGACACTGCAATCATTGTAACGAAGCCTTGAAAACTGTTTTGCATAGTATGGGTAAATTCCGAGACATTCCGTCTTTTCACCCTTGTCATTTTCGATATATTCACCGAAAAACTCAAAGGCATTACCTGTTGCAAGAATTACTCCACCATTATTGATTCTGTCTTTAATTACATCACTATATTTTTTAAGTTGTTCAATTTCATTGAGCTGATGCTTTTCCTGACAAGGTGATATAAGAAGAAAATCCACCTTATTATTCACGAATGCAGGTTCGTCGAAAAGAGATGTTTCGATAATTTCCACATCATATCCTGCAAGAGTGAGTTTTTTGTTGAGATATTCCCAATTGCCTCTGTCACCATAAAGATTATTGTATTCGGGATAAAGAATTTCAATTACCATTTTTGCCATAATTATTTATCCCCTTTCTGTGAAAGTGCAGTTTTGATTTTTTCAACAACGCTTGTTGCATAAAGTTCAAAATAGACAATTACACTTCTGCCAACAATACTCTTTTTGCTGATTTCAGTTGCAAGTTCATCATAATTTTCAAAAAGAACAAGTTTTCCTGTATCAATGTCCTTGATTTCAAGACACTGTGCAACATCATAGCAACGACTTCCACCAATATAAACAGTTTTGATGTTTTCATTATTGAGTGGTGAAAAATCCGTATCGTAAAGCCACGAAATATCCTCGTGACCGTGAACCTTGTCATTTGAGTCGGTAATGAGCAATACAACATCTTTTTCTGAGTCAGTGCTATCAAGGTATTTAAGACTCTGTGAGCAAGAAATCGGATTCTGATTTTTTGAGAGCATTGAAACAACTTCGACACCATTGTATTTCTTTTCCTGAAAACGGCCTGTCTTTGATGACAAGTCCTCAATACTATTTTCAATTATTTCAATATCAATGCCTAAAAGTCGGCACACAGCACAAGCACCTGTTATGTTGAAAACATTGAAGAAATTGCCTTTCTGGAATGGAAGCACAAGGCTTTCACCTTTATCGCCATTGAAAACGAAAGTTCCTTTTTCAAAATCAACATCACTTGCGAAAAATCTGCTTTCAGGCATCTTAAAACCACAATGTGAACACTTTGGCACACCTATATGATTATAATGGAAAAATTCATAATCAAGCTTGTGGTTACATTTAGGACAAGCAATAAGGTCGCAGACTGTGTCAGCACATTCCGTTGTGCTTCGCTGAGTTTCGTTTACTGAATAGAAAACTCTTTCACAGACACCTTCACCTAAAAGTCCTGAAATTCCGTCGTTACCGTTAAGTACAAGAGTTGTCTTTTCACTTAGATAATCGTTGATTTTATCGAAAATAAAACCACTATGGCCATTTCGCATAATCGAGTCACGGAAAAGGTTTGTGCAGAGAATGTAATTCGGTGTAAATTCAGTATAAATGTACTGTGATGAACGCTCATCAACCTCAAGGACAGCAACATCAGCAGTTACCTTACCACCCAATGTGCATTGTGTCACAAGTGCCGATACAAGTCCGGGAGCCATATTTGAGCCTTTGGAGTTATTGACAACTGTTTTGCCACTGTTACGGATAATGTGAGTAAGCAGATTTGATGTACCTGTTTTGCCGTTTGTACCAGTTACACAGATTGTCTTTCGTGGCATTTTGAATCGAGAAAGTGCATCGGGACAGATTTTAAGCATAATTATGCCCGGTGTATTAGTGCCTCGTTTAAAAATTTTATCAAGGAGAAAAGCTGTAATCTTACCAATTATTATGGCAAGTAGAAATCTTAATTTACCCATTTTCATAGTCCTTCTTATGTTTTATTTTCTATCAATTATTATAGGATTTGCATGAATTAATGTCAATATTAAAGTAAAAAAGAAAGTTGTTCTGTGGAGTGAATATGTTGACAAATTGGAGGTTGCAGGGATGTTGCCTTCCCCTTGAGGAAAAGCCCACTTTAATCATCCCGTTAAAATACAATTTGTTATACATATGAAAATGGCGGGGTCAAGACCCCGCCTTACCGTATGATATTAAATTAAAGCATATACAAGCCTGACTTTTTCATAGCCTTATTAAGTGTTCGTTGTGCGAAACGAGATGCTTTTTCTGCACCATTTTTTGCACATTCATTAAGGTATGTCTTGTCGTTGATAAGACGGTTGAATTCTGACTTGAACGGACGAAGTTCTTCAACAACGGCTTCTGCAACTGCTGCTTTAAAGTCACCATAGCCTTTACCGTCGAAATCCTTTTCAATCTGTTCATAAGAAAGACCTGTGCAACAAGAATAAATACCCATAAGGTTGTTGATGCCCTCTTTACCGTCAGCATAACGAACCTTTGCTTCAGAATCAGTAACTGCACTCTTGATTTTCTTTACAATTACATTATCATCGTCAAGCATTGAGATATAGCTCTTCGGATTCGGGTCAGATTTGCTCATTTTAGCAAATGGGTCCTGAAGTGACATAACACGAGCACCAACCTTGCCGATAAATGGTTCAGGCATTGTGAATGTGTTGCCATAAACTGTGTTAAATCTGTCGGCAATATCACGGGCAATTTCAAGATGCTGTTTCTGGTCAGCACCGATTGGCACATAGTCAGCCTGGTAAAGAAGAATGTCAGCAGCCATAAGAATCGGATATGTGAAAAGACCGACATTTACATTTTCAGGGTGCTTTTCGCTCTTATCCTTAAACTGTGTCATTCTTGCAGCCTCACCGAACTGTGTGCAACAATTAAGAAGCCAAGCTAACTGTGCGTGCTGTGGAACGTGGCTCTGAATAAACACTACACTTTCCTGTGGGTCAAGACCAAGTGCTAAAAGTATCGCATAAAGCTCCATTGTGTTCTTACGGAGTGTTGCAGGTTCAGGACGGACTGTAAGTGAATGCAAGTCAGCAACTGCGTAAAGGCAGTTATAATCATCCTTCATATTTTTCCAGTTTTTAAGTGCACCAAGGTAGTTACCGAGTGTTGGTGTACCGGTTGGCTGAATCGCACTTAAAACTATTTTTTTCTTTTCTGCGGTGTTTTCCATTCATATCACCTTTACTTAAAATTTTGTATCCTATATATTAAACTATTTTTTTGATAGTTTGTCAATGAGAAAAAAAGAAACGGGACGATGTGGGCATCGTCCCCTACTTATTAATAATATCTGTAAAGTGCCACAACCTTGCCGAGAATGATAACTTCGTTTGTAATAATTGGTTCAAAGGCATCATTTTCAGGCTGAAGTCGGAAATGACCGTTTTCCTTATAAAATCTCTTGACAGTTGCCTCATCCTCAATCATAGCAACGACGATTTCGCCGTTTGATGCATAAGGTGTTTTTTCACAGATTACGATGTCACCATCAAGGATACCTGCCCAGAGCATACTTTCACCTCGCACCTTAAGTGCGAAAAGTGATTTATCACGGGAAACTCTGCCATTAAACGGAATGTATCCCTCAATCTGTTCAACTGCAAGAATAGGCATACCTGCAGTAACAGTACCCAAAAGCGGAACACTTGTCACGTTTTCAGCCTGACCGAGCACACGGATTGAACGCTTGAGCATCGGGTCACGCTCAATATATCCTGCCTCCTCAAGGGCATCAAGGTTTGCCTGAACAGACGATGTTGAACGGAGTCCCACAGCAGAGCCGATTTCACGAACTGATGGCGGAACACCGCATTGTGAACGTTCACAAAGGAACTCATAAATCTTTTGTTGAGTATCGTTAATAGGGCGCATAAAAATTACTCCTTATTTAAAATCTTATAAAAATGTATAACTTTTTCTATATTCTAACACATAATTTTCAAAAAGTAAACATTTGTTCGTTATTTTTCTGAAATTTTTTTCAAAATTATTAAAAATGCAAAAAAGATTCATTATTATCTGTTTTTTAAAAGAATGTTCATTGTTTTTTAATATTTATAGTTTATTATTTGAATGTACTCAATAAGAGTACAACATACCCCATCCTCAAACAACCCCTCAGGGCTTTAAGCCCGGAAAAACGGACGGAACCGCAACCGTCCGTTTTTTTCTTTGTTGTGTAATCTATAAATTATAATTTGTATAAAATTTGCACCTTTGTCAAAAATATTGGCAGAGGTGTTTTGAATTGAAAAAAATAAAATTTGATGAAAACTTTAAAAGGACTGCATATTCCGTTACGGCACTTGCACTTTGTCTTGTTACGCTTTTTTCTTTCTGGAAAGCAAGTGAAAATGATGATAATTTCATACCTGATAAAACTGATGTGATTACCCAGAAAGAAATTACAACCGAAGATGACATTCAGGCAAACACTCCTGTATATGATGTGCCTGATGACAGATATATTGAAACTACCACCATACCCCCTACACCACGTAATGTGGAATTTATTTTTCCGTTAAATGGCAACATATCAAAAGAATTTTCCCGTGATGAGCTTGTGAAGAACATCACCACAGGCGACTGGAGAATTCACAAGGGCATTGACATCAAGGGTGCATCAGGTGACAGAATCAATGCCATTTATGACGGCACGGTAACTGAAATTCAGGAAAACGCTCTTTGGGGTACGATTGTGACTATCGACCACGAAAACGGATTTATTGCAAAATACCACGGACTTCGCAAGGACAGTACAGTAAAAGCCGGTGAAGAAATCAAGCAGGGCGACAAAATCGGACTTTTAGATGAAATTTCCATAGAAAAAGATGACGGAATTCATCTTCATTTAGAATTGTATAAGGATGGCGTGCTGATTTCACCGTCAGAATATCTTGGAAAAAAAGTTGATATATCTCAATAAATATGGTAAACTTTTCTCGGTGATAAAATGAAGGTTTGCTATTTTGAAATTTCGGATAACATTGAAATAAACAAAGATAATCTGCCACAGAATGTACTTGCACATTGTAAAAAGAAGGAAAGCTTTCTTGCTGCGGGCAAGCTCCTGAAAATGGGTGCAGAAAATCTTCATTATGACGAGAAAAACAAACCATTGGCTGACAATTGTTTTGTAAGCATTTCTCACAGCGGTAACATGGTGGCTGTGTGCACAAGTGATAAGCCTATCGGCATTGACATTGAAAAAATTGACAAAACGAGAGATTTAAGTAAAATTGCAAATCGTTTTTACAAGGGTACAGAACTTGAAATATTCAAGGAAAATCCCACACCTGACACATTCTTTGATATATGGACTAAAAAAGAGGCGTACTCAAAAATCGGTGGCGAAGGTGTTGGTGAGGTTTTCAAGGGATTTGATGTTTATAGTTTAAGTGAATATGATTTCAAGACAAAAAAAATCGGTGAATATATGTTATCGATTTGTGAAAAAAGGTAAAAGTTAAGGGACTGACAAAAATGTCGGCCCCTTTTGCTATGCTCAGTATTTGAAATTTGTGTATGTAAGTGTTGTTTCAAGTTCACCTGTACCGCTGACATTAACTGATGCAACCTTTAATTTCATTGATGCATCTGTTTTGTATCTTATCCAAAGCACAGTTGGTTTTTGATTCTTATCAACTCTTGCGGTAATGCTTACATCAAAATATTTGAAATTGCACTCACTAACCGCAATTGATGTTGTCACACCTGATATTGCATTTTTAACATCATCTTCAGTAACAAAGTCATTTGAAATATGGTTAAACGGAGTATTGCCACCATTTGAAGGATTCTTACTGTCGTTGAGAATCAATGTAACCTGGTCACTGGCTTCTTTGATTTCTTTAATATCACCTTCAGTAAGTTTCATAGCTATTATAGCATACTTTCCTGCATCGCCCTTTTTACCACTTGCACTACCTACACCTAAAAAGCCACCGACAACAGAATTAAGGTCAGCATTTTCATCAACACCTTTTATAATACTGTTGAGTATGTCAGTTGCACTTCCCACATCAACATCTTTTGTAAACGCACATATTCTTGTCCAATCATATGTTCCCTTTGACATCTTTGCCGATTCTTCATTAAAGAGCTTTGCATAATATGCCTTTTTAGGGTCTGTTGGTGTTGAAGGTGTGTCTGTATCAAGACCTACGGATGCCTGTAATGTTTTTCTTGCATCTCTTGAGGTTACTTCACCATTACCATCATAGTCAGCATTTTCAGGGCATTTTAAATCGGAGTCTGTCAAAATTCCTACTGAATATTGTAAAACCCATCTTGCGTCTCTTGATGTTACTTCGCCGTCACCATTCACATCACCAAGAAGTGTTGGTGCTGCAGAAGTCATCATTGTAAGTGACATAGCCACAATAAGTAACGATAATGTTATTGATAAAATCTTTTTCATGTAAACACCTACTTTCTTTATTATAGGAAAATTATACCATATAGATATACGCTCTTGCAATTACACAGTTGAACAAAAATTCTCACAATAAATTGTATAATCAGACAAGAAACAGGAAGGATTTTAGAAATTCTGACATCAAGTCAAAATAAAAATGTCATTCTGAGGAATGAAAACAATGCAGGCATGGAAGCCTGCCACTACGCTCAGAATGACATATCAAATCGGTTATCCCGACAAATTATAATTTATTCGATAAATAATTCACTACTGCTTGTGATGAGCATTCGGGAATGTCAATTTCCACCGATGGCTCAACCATATTTTCAAGGTAATGAGCATCGGAATTGCGAAGGTGCTTCATCCCCTTTAAAAGCTCGTGCTTTTCTTCATACTGTGGAATATACGCCTTATGTGTAAATTCTGCCACAGTGAAATTCATTTCGGGATACATAAAGCCTAAAACTGACAGCACGGAATATGATGCACGGTCAAGGTGGGCAGGAAAAACCACACCATCAAATCGCGACACTTCTGCTACAACATCGTCAATGCTTATTCCTGATGCAGTTGTGAGAAGTATTTCCTCTTTCCCTAAAATATTGTCCCTATGGTCCATTATGTACTGATTTCCGAAAATGGATTCATCATTCATAATAGGTGGCATTGTGGTTTTCACATAATCTGAAAACTCCAATGCTTTTTCTATTGTCGGAAAGAGGCAGACTGTATGAATTTCTTCTGATGTGCAGAGTTCCATTCCCGGCACAACTGTGATTCCTGCCTCCTCACCTGCTTTAATAGCAGCAGGACAATTAAGACAGGAGTTGTGGTCGGTGAGCGCAATAATGTCATAGCCCATAAGCTTTGCCATATTCACAAGGTTATATGGTGTCATATCATTATCGCCACAGGGAGACAAGCACGAATGCAGATGAAAATCGTACTTTAAATTCATATTAATTCACCAAGCTTGTTTGCAAGGATATAGGCATTTTCTTCTGACGCAAGAATACAGATATCCTGCAGGCAAGCCTTATCCTGTGCATCCTTATCGAGAGTTGAGTTTTCGCAAAGGACAATACAAGCACAATCGGCAAGGAAGGCAACGGCAACTGCATTCACATTTCCCATTACAGTAAACCAGCAGTCACCACTCTGTGCTCTGCCCATTACCCAGCTGAGTAAATCTCCACAGTAACCACCCTTGATTTCACGGTCAAGGTCACCTTCTACCAATACTTTAAGATTCAATTTATCAACTAATTCTTTAACTATCATTTTTCATCTTCCTTTTGCCTGAATGGTTTTGGAATGAAGTTTTCTGCACCTTCCTGATTTTTAAGGGCAAAAATGCAGTCATTTCGGTCTGCTTTACCGATTACAACATCTTCTGCAAAACAATGACAGGATGGTGAACCACACATACCACAGTCAAGTCCCGGCAATTCACCTTCAAGTGCTTTGATTTCGTTCATTTTCTCCATTGCATCGAAAACATTGTCGGCAAGTTTCCAAGGTGCAGCCTGTAATGGTTTTTCCCAATACATCTCCTTTGGAATCGACTCATATTCAAGGTGATTACAGGACACAGGCATATATTTACGGAGTCTTTGAAGCCTTGCTTTTGCCACAAACGGATTTTCAACCGTCAAAGGTCCGCCTACACAACCACCTGAACAAGCATTAAGCTCAATAAATTCAAGGTCGTTGAGTTTTTCGTCTTCCAATTCTTCGAGAACCTTTATAACATTTTCAATACCATCGGCAGCAAGGTATCTATCCTTCAAGAGTGCTGCTGACTCGCCACCTGATGATGCCCAGCTGACACCGATAATACCTGAATCACTTAAAGTTTCAAGCTCCTGGATTTTATCCATCTGCTGCACAAGAACAGGATAAATATCTTTGATTGCAAGGACACCGTTGATATATGATTTACCATTACAAATTGGTTGCTTGATTGATGAAATCTTTGCAGTACAGGGTGTGATAAAGAAAACACCGATATCTTCATCAGCAAGTCCTGTTTCTTCACGAGCTTTAATTCGAGCAAGTCGTGCAGCCTCTTCCATTGGCGCATTCAAATCGAGAACATTTTCAATAAGATTTGGAAATCGCACTCTGATAAGTCGCACAACAGCAGGACAAGCAGAAGAAATCATAGGTTTTTTTGTCTTGTTCATTGAGAGGATAAGACGAGTTGCTTCACTGACAAGTTCAGCGCCCTTTGACACCTCAAAAACATCGTCAAAGCCAAGTCTTTTAAGTCCTGTCAACACATAGTCCGTGTCGTCAAGATTGTTGAACTGACCGTAAAGTGACGGTGCAGGTACTGCTATTCTGTATTTATAATCAAGAATTTCATTTAATGAATATTTCTCGGCATATTTTGCGTGATGTGGACAGATTCTTATACATTCGCCACAGTCAACACAACGCTCTGAGAGAATATATGCTTTTCCGTTTCGGACTCTGATTGCATTTGTAGGGCATCGTTTAAGACAGCTTACACAACCCTTACATTTTTCTGCATCAAGTCGCACAGAATGGAAATAAGTTTCATTCATATTTATCACTCTAATTAGTATATACTTTCAGGTACATTGTTGTACCAACGCCGACGGTTGAGTCAATTTTCATTTCGTCGGTATATTTTTTTATGTTAGGCAGACCCATACCTGCACCAAAGCCCAATGAACGCACATTGTCGGGTGCAGTTGAGTAACCTTCCTTCATAGCGAGAGCAACGTCAGGGATACCGGGTCCCTTATCAGCAAGTACCATACTGATACATTCAGGTGAAATTTCAACATCAATTTCACCACCACCGGCATGGATAACAAGGTTGATTTCAGCTTCATAGAGTGCAATTACAACTTTTCTTATGATTTCAGGGTTAAAGCCCAAATCCTTAAGAGTCTTTTTTACTGAGCCTGAAGCCTCGCCTGCACGGGTAAAATCGTCACCCGGTACGATAAAGTGAAGCTTGAAATTGCTCATTTCATTGCGCCTCCTCTAAGTCCTTTTTCGTAAAGTAAACCACACGATGCAAACATTGCCTGTTTTGTTGTCATAAGTACAATGTCTCTATCCTTTGCAAGGTCGATAATCCCCTGGTCAGGCTGTTTTCCACGAACGAAAACGATACACTGCATATCCATCATTTCTGCTGTTCTTACAACCTGTGGATTCACAAGACCTGAAAGAAGAACTGCCTGTTCCTTTACATAAGCTAAAACATCACTCATCATATCACTGCCACAAGCAGTAAAGACATCTCTGTCCATAAACTCCTCACCACAGATAACCTCTGCATCAAGGATTTCTTTAATTTCATATACTTTCATAATTTTTCCTCCCGACTAATGTCAGATAATATTTTATTATACACCTTTTTTATGCTCAAAACAATGTTGCACTTTACCGAATTATATTCCATATATTTGTGAAAAATGTTTATGATATGAAAAAGGCGGGACAAAAGTCCCGCCATAGGTTTCACACTTAATTCAAATTAATATTTGATGTTTGTGTATTTTGCTTCCATTCTTGCTGCACCTGTACCTGTAGCTGTGATACCAGCCTTGATTTTAAGTGTAGCGTCGAAGTTGTATGAATATTCAAGAGCTGTAAGCTTGCCGTTGTCAATTGTTGCGATTACAACGATATCCTTGTAGTTTGCATCTGATTCGTCTTCAAGAACCTTAACTGCATCACCAACAGAATCTGAAATACCCTTGTTAACTGCTGCATATGTAATGTAGTCGTTTGAAGCCTTACCCCATGAGCTGCTTGGAGTTGGGTCTGTACAAGGCTTAATCTTAACTGTGTATTTGTTACCACTTACTGTGAATGATTCGATATCGCCTTCTGAAAGGTTCATAGCCTTGAGGAGATACTTAGCATCGCCCATGCCTTCCTTTGGAAGCTGACCGTTCTTAACTGAAGCCTTGAGAGCCTGTTCCTTAATACCAAGGAAGCCACCAACAACTGAGTTAAGAGATGCATTTTCGTCAACACCCTTGATGATACCATCAAGAATCTTTGTAAGACCACCAACATTGATGTCCTTTGTGAACTTAGCTGAACGAGCCCAGTCATATGAACCCTTTGAAGCGCCAGCTGTTACATCGTTAAGAAGCTTTGCCATTTCTGCCTTTGTTGCAGGAGCTTTTGAGTCAGCTGCAGGAGCATCGTCACCAGCAGGAGCATCATCAGCTGCAGGAGCGTCTGTTGTATCGTCAGCAGGAGCATCTGTTGTATCATCAGCAGGAGTATCTGTTGATACATCACCTGAAGGTGTGTTTGTATCATCTGAAGGTGTGTTTGTTTCGTCACCGTTTACTACTACATTATTACCTGCTGCTTCGAGAGCCTTGTCAGCTGTTGTCTTACCAACGAAAACAACACCAACTGTAAGTACGAGAGCAAGAAGAACTGCTACAAATTTAATGAATCCCTGTGAATTCTTTTCTTTTTTCATTGCTTTAACTTCTGCCTGTTCAGGAGTTAAAGGAGTCTTTGTTTTTGCCATGATTAACTTCTCCTTTCAATTATAGGAAGATTAATAAGTAATGTTTGTGTATTTACCTGTGATATCAGTTTCACCTGTACCAGTTGCATTCATAATTGCAAGCTTGATTTTAAGTGTTGCTGAGAATGTGTATGAATATTCAAGACTTGTCATCTTGCCATCAACGATTGTTGCTGTGAAGAGAATCTTTGTGTAATTAACCTTTGATTCATCTTCAATAATCTTAACTGCATTACCAACTTCGTTAGCAATACTCTGGTTAACTTCAGGGAATGTAATGTAGTCATTTGATGCGTGAGCAAATGCGCTGTTTGCACCAGGATTTGTACAAGCGTTAATCTGGATTGTATATTTGTCACCGTTTACTGTGAAATCCTTAACGTCTGCTTCTGTAAGTGCCATAGCCTTAATCATATATTTAGTATTAAGACCTTCGTTACCCTTACCGTTTTTAACTTCGCCGTTAACAGGCTTGTTGATACCAAGGAAACCACCAACAACTGAGTCAAGAGATGCGTTTTCGTCAACACCCTTGATGATGCTGTTGAGAGCGTTTGTAGCTGAACCAACGTCGATGTTCTTAACAATCTTACCTACACGAGAAACTTTGTATGAACCTTTAGCTGCTTTTGCTGATGTTTCGTTGAAGAGCTTGATAACGTCAGCCTTTGTCATTGCAGTGCTTTCACCAGCAGGTGCATCTGCATTTTCATCACCAGCAGGAGCATCTGTTGTTTCGTCGTCAGCAGGAGCATCTGTTGTTTCGTCGCCACCAAGAAGATTTTCATCTGTGTTTGGAGCGTCAACGCTACCTGAATTTTCTGTGTTTGCTGAACCGCCATTGTTTGATGTACCTGCAACAACTGTACCACCCATTGAAGGTGCAGTAAATGCGATTGCTACAAGTGACCAAGCAACTACGATTGCAAGGAAAACTGCCAATGCCTTTGTAAATGTTCCGAAGAAAAGAGCGCAATTAGATGATTTTTTATCCATCTTTGCCTGCATTTCTTCAGGTGTGAGATTTTTTTTAGCCATAATAGGGCTCCCCTTTCAATATTATACATACTAAATTTACAACAAAATTCATAAATTGTCAATAAATTTTACAGTTTTTCTATAATCTTTTTGTAAACACCACTTACAGGCAGACCCACAACATTGAAATAGTCGCCCTCAATTCCGCGGATAAACTTTGACGCAAGTCCTTGTATTCCGTAGGCTCCTGCCTTATCGTAAGGCTCATCAGTGTTGATATATTCATTGATTTCATCGTCAGAAAGCGGATAAAATTCAACCTTTGTTTCTTCTGCGAAAGTGAGTGAAATGCCTTTTCCTATTGCACAGACACCTGTGAAAACAGAATGAACCCTGCCCGAAAGACTTTTTATCATATTAAAGGCATCGTCCTTATCCTTTGGCTTTCCTAAAATTTCGTCGTCAAGGACAACTACTGTATCTGCACCAAGTACAACCTCATCCTCGGCCCTTTCCACAGCCATTGCTTTTCGTGCTGCAAGAAAAACTACTGCATCACAGGGCTTTGTACCGTCGGGAATTGTCTCGTCAGCATCGGCAACGCGTACTGTGAAATCAATCCCTGCATTTTTAAGGATTTCACTTCGTCTTGGTGATTTTGATGCAAGAACTAATTTCATATTTTACCCTCATTTTTAAGCTGATTAATTTTAAGAATCATTGTCTGTGTTTTACTGTCAGGAAGTTCACCATTCATAACCATTTTCACGGCTTTTTCAAGTGAAATCTTATAAACCTCTAAAAACTCGTCTTCATCAGGGCTTTGCTCACCGAAATCCAATTCAGTTGCAAGGTACATATGAATAATTTCACCACAATATCCCGGTGTGGGATAAAGTTTTCCTAAATCAACATATCTCTTCGCTGTTGCACCTGTTTCTTCCTTCAATTCGCGTTTTCCTGCTTCAAAGGGGTCTTCACCTTTTTCAAGCTTACCTGCAGGAAGCTCGGTCACAACCTCCATATACGGATAACGGAATTGCTTTACGAAATATAGATTATATTCATTGTCAAGAGGTGCGACGCACACGCCACCGTTATGCTCAACAATTTCTCGTTTTGCAGTTTTTCCGTTCGGAAGAAGTGCATCGTCAACGCGAAGATTTACGATTCTGCCCTGAAATTTATATTCAAAGCTTATTTGTTTTTCTGTTAAATCCATAAGTCACACTCCGTATTTCTTAACTAATTCTTTGTAGTGCCTGCCCTTTTCTTCAAAGTTTTTATACTCGTTATAGCTTGAAGCAGCAGGAGATAAAATGCAGACACCGTCTTTTTTAGTGTTTTCGTATGCAGATTTCACTGCTTCTTCAAGATTTTCGGCTTTGATAAGCATTTTCTTTGTGCCGTTTTCGTTCATCATATCAATAATTTTGTGTCCCGTTGACTTTGTGCCGATAATCACACTCAAATCACTGTTTTCAAGGTCAACTGCAAAATCGGTATAGTCGATTCCTCTGTCCTTGCCACCCATAATAAGCGTATTTGCCTTGATAGCATTGACTGCACACATAACTGCGTGAGGAATTGTGGCAATACAGTCGTTATAAAAAGTTATACTATTATATATACCAATATTTTCCATTCTATGTTCAATGCCTTCATAGTCATCTATGGCTTTTTTTGCTTCTTCTGCAGTTACACCGAAAATTGATGCAGCAGTAAAGGCATAAAGCACATCGTGACGATTATGTTCACCTGCAAGGTGGATGTTTTCGATTTCAAATGGGAGAAAATCGTCTTTTTTTACAGCAACAGTCTTTGAATTCACCGTATTCAAATGAAGATAAGGTGCTAAACCCTGTGTGCCGTTATATATGAATGTATTATTTTCATTCTGATGTCTTACAATATTAAGCTTGGAATTTACATAACCTGTCATTCCACCTTTATAATGTTCAAGGTGTTCTTCATATATATTAGTAAGAATTGAAACATCGGGAGAATTTCTTGTAAATTCGAGTTGATGAGAAGACATTTCTATAACTGCGATTTTGTCTTCTGTCATTTCTTCGATATAATCGAGCACAGGAAGTCCCATATTACCCATTAATTCACAGTCCACACCACCTGCACAAAGCATTTTATATGTGAGAGTTGATGTTGTAGTCTTACCCTTTGAGCCTGTCACACCAATTTTCTTGCAAGGTGCATATTTCAAAAACAAGTCAGTCTGACAGGTCACATATGTGTTTTCGGGAACATCAACATTGACAAAGGAAATTCCGGGACTTTTCATAACGATATCAAATTTGCCTATATGGGAAAGATAATCCTCGCCACAGTAATACTCTACATTCTTGTCGTCGATTTTCTGCTCTCTGCCATCACCGATGCCCAACATTTTTTCAGGCAGATATTTCCTTATATAATTGTATGTGCTTCTACCCTCACGGCCAAAGCCTAAAATCAGCACACTTTTATCTTTTAAAAATTCAATAATTGGTGGAAACATATATTCAATCTCCTTTTTGTCGTATACATATTAATTATACATTCATACAAAAGAAAAATCAACAGAAACAGGACGACAAATTACAGTTTATAGAGGACAGCCACCTTCCGTCACTCGCTTTGCTCGTGCCACCTTCTCATCAGTAGGGGAAGTCAGCATCCCTACAATCTACAATTTATCTATCTGCTTTCGTCGAAAAAAATATATTTAAAAACTTATTAAAACATAGTTGCATTGTTTAGTTAAATGTGCTATAATTCCTTTAAAGTGTTGAAAAATTCTATGTATTTTTCACATAAAAGGCAAACTTATGGAAAGGTAGGGAAGGCTTATGAAGGCTTACACCTCAAACAACATCAGAAATATTGCTGTGCTTGGTCACGGCGGAAAAGGAAAAACTACTCTTTGTGAAGCAATGCTTTATTTAGCAGGTGCTACTGACAGACTTGGTAAAGTCAGTGACGGCAACACAGTTCTTGACTTTGACACAGAAGAAAAGAGAAGAAAGTCATCAGTTTCATCAGCAATGGCTGCTATTGAATGGGATAACACAAAGTTAAATATTATTGACGCTCCGGGTCTTTTTGACTTTGAAAACGGTAGTGCTGAAGCAGTTCGTGCTGCAGAAGCTGTTCTTATCGTTACAAGTGCCGGTTCAGGCGTTGACGTTGGTACAGAAAAGGCATTCAAGGCTGCTGAAAAGAGAGGCCTTGCAAAGTTCTTTGCAATTACAAAAACCGACTCTGACCACAGAAGCTTCTACAAGACTTTTGAAGCACTCAAGGAAGTTTACGGCAACAAGCTTTGCCCGACAATTATTCCTTATATGGAAGGTAACATTACAAAATCTTATGTCAACCTTATGACAGGTATGGCTTATGAATACGATGAAAACGGCAAGGCAACTAAAGTAGCTATGCCAAACGACCCTGTTATCGAAGAAATGACATCTGCATTTATGGAAGCAGTTGCTACAACTGATGACGAGCTTATGGAAAAATTCTTCGAGGGTGAAACATTTACTCCTGACGAAATCCTTAAGGGTCTTTGCACAGGTATCTTTGACGGTTCAATTTACCCTGTTTATGCAGTTTCAGGTCTTACATGTGCAGGTGTTGACCAGCTCCTTTACAACCTTGCATGGTCAGTTCCCGGTGCATTCGGTTATGCAGGCGAAACAGCAAAGAACGAAGCAGGTGAAGATGTTGTTCTTCCTTGTGACATCAACGGACCTCTTGCAGCAGTCTGCTTCAAGACAGTTGCTGACCCATTCGTAGGTAAGATGTCATTCTTCAAGGTAGTTTCAGGTAAGCTTTCAGGTGATACTCAGGCTTATAATGTTCGTACAGGCGAAACAGAAAAGATGGGTAAAATTGTTACTGTTAAGGGTGGCAAGCAGGAAGATGCTAAAGAAATCATCGCAGGTGATATCGGCGTTGTTACAAAGCTTGCTGGCGTTAAGACAGGTGACACACTCTGTGACCCTAAAAATATCGTAATTCTCAATGGTGTTGATGCTCCGAAAGCTTGTCTTTCAATGGCAGTTAACGTTCGTAAAAAGGGCGAAGAAGAAAAGGTTGCACAGGGACTCTTCAGACTTATGGAAGAAGACCCATCAATCACATTCCATATCAACAAAGAAACTAAAGAGCAGGTTCTCTCAGGTATGGGCGAACAGCATCTTGATGTTATCGTTTCAAAACTTAAGAATAAATTCGGCGTAGAGGTTGACCTTTCAGTTCCTAAGGTTGCTTACAGAGAAACAATCAGAAAATCCGCTGAAGCTCAGGGTAAACACAAGAAGCAGTCAGGCGGTCACGGTCAGTTCGGTGATGTACATATCCGTTTCGAGCCATGCGACAGTGATGAACTTGTATTCGCTGAAGAAGTTTTCGGTGGTGCAGTTCCAAAGAACTTCTTCCCCGCAGTTGAAAAGGGACTTCGTGATTGCGTTCTCAAGGGTGTTCTTGCAGGATATCCTATGGTAGGCGTTAAGGCAACTCTTTACGATGGTTCTTACCATCCTGTTGACTCATCAGAAATGGCATTCAAGATGGCAGCTTCACTTGCTTACAAGGCAGGTATTCCAAAGGCTGACCCAACAATCCTTGAACCAGTTGGTACTCTCGTTGCTCGTATGCCTGACGATAACCTTGGTGATATCATGGGTGACATTACAAAGCGTCGTGGTAGAGTTCTTGGTATGGGACCTGCTGACGAACCAAAGATGCAGGAGCTTACAGCTGAAGTTCCAATGGCTGAAATGGGCGACTTTACAACAGTTCTCCGTTCAGTAACTGCAGGTCGTGGCTCATTCTCATTCGAGTTCACTCGTTATGAACAGGCTCCACAGAACATTGTTGAAAAGGTTATTGCTGAAGCAAAGGTTGACGAAGAATAATCAATATATAACAAGAAAGACGGTCGAAAGGCCGTCTTTTTTAATGCAGAATTATTATATTTATCTCTGGAAATTAAGTTGAAGGTCATTCTGAGCGTAGCGAAGAATCTCTGTTCTATACGAATAGACCCTTCACTTCGTTCAGGGTGACTGTTTATTTGATGAGATTCTTCGTAGTTACACTCCTCAGAATGACAAAAGCAGGCGTGGAAGCCTGCCACTACGCGGTCGTCGTTACATTCTTCAGAATGACAATTTATTTAAACTTTGTATATTAAATCAACGAAGGCGGGGTCAAGACCCCGCCCTACCTTTTCAATTAAATTAGAATATTATTCTGTAAAGTTCAACGATGATTACCCAAAGTCTTGAACTCTTGAGTGTAAAAATCACCTTTTTGATAAATGGAATAAGTCCCTTATCCTTTTCAAATTCTTCAGTTGGCTCGTCGTCAATTACAAGTGCCTGTGTAAGGCAAAGACCACCTTCACCGAAAACCTCTGCGCGTACATACTGGAAGTCCTCTGCACCTTCGATTGTATCAAGGTCAAGAGTTACATCAGATGAACCTATTGCACCGCTGTAAATCACTTTACCGTTTGCAATAAACTGAACTGTCTGTGCATTGTCAGCAGATACTGTGATTTTATGTCCGTCAACTGCTACCTTTGTGAAAACAGGATATGGAATATCTGTATTTTTAACATCAAAGCCTTCAGCAGGTCCGATAATATCATTTCCGCAAGGAAGATTTCTTGTCACCATAAATGATGTACCTGTCTGCATTGTTTCCTTGATGTTTTCAACATTGTTTTCTTCCATCATATAGATGTTGAATGAACTGTCGATATTTTCCACTGTGTGAGCGTCAGTATTGCTGAAGCCGATAACAGTTTTACCGTAAGGTAATGTGTACATAAGAAGGTTGTCCCAGAGAATTCTGTCGAATGGTGTAACGCTGTTTGTTTCGTTAAACACTTCCATACCAAGACAAGAATCATATTTAAGAAGGATATCACCAAAATACTTGATGTTCTTTTCCTTGCTTACTCTTGAAATATCGTCACGGCTTTCCAACCAGTCACCAGGGTGATTGATAATTGAAAGTCCACCGTGCTTCTGTGTGAATTTAACAGCATCTTCATAGCCGTTTTCCCATCCGCCGTAGCCGTTACCGACACCTTCAGGAAGGAAGAATGCATTGACATGGCTCTTTGTAAGAGTCATATTGTTAAGTTCGTTTGCACCAACAACACAAGTCATGCCTTTTCCACGAATTGTGCCGTCTGCAACAGGATATGTACCTGTTGTGATGCCAACATATTCTTCGTCAGTAAGGTGTGCAACCTCATAACCGAGAAGCTTCTGATATGTGTAAAGAAGAACCTTTGGCTGTTCTCTGTTCCATTCAACACCTGTTACACCGTGGTCAGAATTTGCTAAAAAGTCGTAATCGCGATTGTAGTATTCCTTAACCATAGTTGCAAGGTCAACACTTGCATCACTGTATGTTGAATGAGAATGAAGCGAACCCTTGTATGCACCCCAAGCGCCATCACCTTCCCAGATTACATCACTGTAAGGGGATACGATTGTGTAGTCACCATCAACATCAGTAACCTCTGCCGCAAAAGCAGTAATGCTCAATAACGGACTGATGCAAAGTGTCATACAAAGAATAAATGAAATAAGTTTTTTCATAATAACACCTCCGTAATTAATGGAAATATTATATAACTGTTTTATGAAAAAAGCAATATAAAAAGATAAATTCCGATTTTCATTCCTTTTTCTTCAACTGTTTTACTATCTGATTTCCGTAAACGGCTGTGCCTGTCACAAGGATACCCTGCACAACGCTTTCAAGTGAAAGTCCCATTATAGCAATTGCGCCAAGCACACCGAATCCTGAAAGGATTAACGGGATAAATTTGTCGGGGATTTTTTCAATATCCTTGATAATTGCACCGATTATGTTAAGCACGGGAATCAGCACAAGTGCATTTTCAGTAATTAATTCTATCATTTTTTCTCCTTTACATAATAAAGTTTATCAATGCGCCACAGACAGCACCTATAATTGCCACAATCAGCTTATCCCATAACCAGCCCGGTCTTTTTTTCAGTGCCTCGATACTTTCCTTCAATTCGCCGAGAGTGACAAGCATACTGTCAAGCTTTGTAACACTCTGGACCTGTGTCAGGGTGACTTCATTGATTTTCTTATAGAGGATTTTTATATCTTCTTCCACAGCATCGAGTCTGTGATTCATAACATCCGTTTCTGACATTTCTATAACCAATCCCCTTTTTCAATATAGCCTGTCACCTTTTTACCTATGGGTGTTTTGCCCACATTGGCTTTTGAGTTGGTTATTCTCACTCTGCCGTTAAGGGTCTTGTCATCATAAATGTAGTAATCACCACTTATAACATTTATGTGTCTTTGAGCATCCGATGTTGAATAAAGTTTTGTGCCTTTAAGCGTCACCTTATCCCCCGCCACACGGGTCTGTTGTGACAGTGGTTTTTTCTTTGATGGCTTCACAGACTTTTTCTCAAATCCGTTAAGTCCGTTATACTTCATAATTGACGGATAATGCTTGTAGGCTTCATCCAAATCCACATATCCGTTAATTCCGTCAACCTGTCCCCTTGCACTTTTCTGCCATATGCCGTAAACACCGTCATAGGTGGGCTTTTCTGTCCATTGTGCAAGCCAGATGTCGTAATTTTTCAATATTTCATCGTCAAAGTAGTTATCAAGCCAATGCTTATTTGAATAAATGCACACATAATATCCGTAGCTTTCCATTCTTTTACAGAATGCCTTTGCGATTTCAGATATTCTCTTTTTGCCGAGATTTGCAACGCCCGGCTCCTCCATATCGTATGCTATAGGATATTCAAATTTTTTGCCCTTGAGTACAGAATGACAATGGTCAGCCTCTTTTATTGCCTCCTCGGGAGTCCTTGCGTACGAGTAATGATATGCGCCAACGGGTAAGCCTACTTCTTTTGCATTTTCATAATTGGTATTAAAAAGAACATCCACATTGTCCTTTCCCCAACCGAATGTTGAACGAAGCATAGCAAACTGAATTCCGTCACATTTCACACGAATCCATTCAATTCTGCCCTGCCATTTTGACACGTCTATTCCTTGATATTTTCCCATTTTATCACCTACCCTACAATGTTTCTGAGTCCTGCCACAACTCGTCTTGCCATAATTTTGTGGCCGTCTGCATTAGGATGTGTAATGGCAGTAGCTGTGGTGAAGCTTTCCTGAAAATAATTGTCAATATGACCGTCAACAAACGGTGTCAGGCAACATTCACCATACATATCAATAACAGGAATACTGTAAAAATCGCAGACCTCTTTTATGATTTCACCATATTCTTTAAGTGTTTTTTCATTTCTTAAAGCGTTGTCAGGTGTTGTGTCAGCCTGTTTCAGTCTTCTTTTGATTGGCGTTGCAAAAACAATTGGTTTGCCCTTATATTTTTCAAGAAGTCCTTCGCACAAAATATGTAATGCACCATAAAATGTTGTGGGCGCTCTGTCACTCATATTTCCAAGGTCAGTATATCCGTATGCCCAGTCATTTGAGCCGATGGCAATATATACAAGGTCAACTGTTTCTGCAATTTCGTCTGATACTTCCGTATCAAATCTCAACACAAGGGGATTTCGGGTTTCATTGTCAGGGTTACTTGCAAGAGCAGAGCCACCAATTGCCTTGTTGATAATGTTGGCATTAAGCTCCTTGCAGACAAGATACGGATAAGCCTGTGTTACGGGAGTCAGGCCTGTACCTGCTGTTATACTGTCACCATTGAAAAGAATCGTTTTGCCTTCAAACCAGTTTTTAAGTGCAACCGTCGGCAAGTTATCTGCCCTCAACATCTCCTTGTATTCTTCATATTCAGTTGATATATCACCCTTTTCAAACTGAGTAAGTGCCATAAGTTCCTTTGAGGTTGAGAAACGAAGCTTTGTACCTGCTGTAATTTCAAATGCTTGTCCTTTATTTTTTGTGAATGTAGCAACGGCAAGAATGTCGTCGTCATCCGAAATCTGAACACGGTATGTTGCACTTTTCGAGCAGGTAAAAATGTATGTTGCACCTGCCTCGACAGGTATCCATTCACTTATGGCATGTGCCTCTGCCACATCAGTTTTAGCAGGTTGACCTGCTAACGGATTTGTTGTGGTATTAACAGCAAGTCCATCTGTTCTTTTTGAGTTGTTGTATAAATTCTTACCTGAGCCAAAAAATTCATTGAAGCGTTTTGTGACAACCTTATTTTTGAGAGTGTTTTCACTTTTCACATCAAAATCATCTTCAGTAACGGGAATATTCAAATCGTCAATCGGAATATGCTGAAGCTTTATCGTGATAGTGTATGGTTCGTACTCCGTAGGCTCTGTGCCTGATTCAAGCTGAAGTTTCGTCTTGGTCTTACCGTCGTGAATACGGACATATTTAGGACTGTCAATGGTAAATATATTGTTACCCGCACCTGCTTGTGTGCTTTCAAAATTCTTGTCCAAATCATAAACACTCACTCTGAAGTTAGTGTAAGAGCTGCCGCTGTTGGAATACACATAATCTCCTGCTTCAAGGTAAATATACCCCGTTCTTTTAAATGCTGTTGTGCTGTTGTTTTCAGTTCCCGACGAGGTAATTCCACCTGTTTCAAGCAGATTTTCATCAATGAGATTTTTGCCGATTTCAAAAAGATTATTGACACCGTCACCACTTGCACCCTTGTCGCCTTTTTCACCCTTGTCGCCTTTTTCACCTATGTCACCTTTGAATGTGCCTAATCGGATAGCCTCAAAAAGTGCATTGACGGAAAAGTCGTTTACCTTTGCGATTGAGTTGTCCGTGTCAGGTGAATAGTCAAATTGCAGACAAAATTTATATGGCTTTATTACCTGTACCGTGTTTCCGTCATCATCAATATTCACAATGTTGAAATAACATTCAACTCCACCGAGTGAAGTCATTGTTACGGGAATATCATATGAAATCGTGTTGTTTTCTGTGTCGAGCTCAAGGTATTCAGTTCTCACCTTCGTGCCGATAAGGGAACGATATTCAATGTAATATCTGTAATCACCCACATAAGCAGGTGCAATATTAAACACAAGTGTTGTGGCATTATGCTCCCACATTACACCTGCGTTTTCACAGGTTTCGTCTTGTACGTCGGGACTTATATCAATAGAAATGATTTTATTTTCCATAAGAGTCTCCTTCATTCTTATAATAATTTTTCAGTTTTTTTGCAGTCTGAGTCAATTCATTTTTGATTTTTATGAATTTACGGAGCTTTGATTCCAACTCTTTTTCTGCAGTATAGTCCCCCGATTTTTTCGCTTTTTTTATGTCTTTTTTACATTGGTCAATGAAAAATTCCTGCATTTTCGCGTGTTTTTCATATTCCTGTCCAAGGTCATAAAGAGATTGTTTTTCAGTTTTCAATTTGTTCCCCCATAGACACTGCTTTTCCGATTTGGGTCAAAAAATCCTCCCTTGACGGAGGTTTTAAAGCATCATTATAAAAAATTACATATTTAAGTGATGTTTCAAGCTTTTTCCTGATTACATCAACTGCCCTGTAAAAGGCTGAACGGGACATATGATATTTTGCTGCCATACTATCAACGGACATTTTGTGTTCCCAGTAATCAACAGCAATATCTCGCTCTTTTTCCGTCAACTCCTCCTGCATTACAACACGGACCGTATCCATCAGTCTTTGCTTTTTGTTATATACAAGATATCTGACAAGTTTTTTTGTGGTTTTTGAATCAACAAATTCAAAATTTTCCGTGAGATAAAAATAATCCTCTGTTGACAATGTTTCCACCTGTTCATTTCCGTAAAGCATAAACTCTCTCCTTTCCGGAAAATATTTTATATTCGCCTTACCGAACATTTGTTCGCCTTGCAATTTCTATTGTAGCAGTATAATTCGGTGTTGTCAAGGATAAAAATAAAAAAAGACGGAAACCCTGCGATTTCCGTCTTAACTGATTGAATTAAATCTTATTTGAAGATAATGCCGATGAAGCTACCGATTGCTCTGAGAATTTCAGCAACGAAATTAATAACAACATTAAGTGGACCAACTGTATCATCAGGAAGCTGGTCAGGAAGTCCTGTACCGTCTGCTGCGAAAGCAGTAACGCACATAAGTGCCATCATAACAACTGTAAGTGCCATTGAAAGATATTTTTTCATAAAATCAATTCCTTTCTGAATTTATATATTTTTTTATAATATGATTATATATAAGGAGAAATAAAATGTCAATAAAATTAAGTCGAAAAATTATCATTGTGTTGATTATTTTTTATTTCCAATATTTGTAAGTACCATTTCTGTTTTTTATGGCAACAGTTGAGAAAACTAATAAAAAACGGAGGTGAAAAAATGATTTTCGGTAAGAAAAAGCAAAAGGAAAAGAACGAAGAAACCCGTCGAGAAATCAAGAAAATCAGCGAAGAAATCGCAGAAATATGGAACAGTGACGAAGATACAAAGCAGTTTGACGCCAATGGCTGGTACACAGGCAATCCGCAGGACGCATTTATCCCTGAACAGGACGCGGATGATTTGTAATGAGTGCAGAACGCAGAGTGTAAAGTGCAAAATGAAGGAAGCATAACGGAAAAAGTATCCAAAACAGAAATTGAGTTGTTTTTTCGTTAGGCAATCTTGTCGAAACGAAGGTGTATATTGTATACATTGAGTTGAGAACAAGGAAGCATAACGGAAAAAGAACCAATTTCCAAAAAATGCTTGATTTTTTATATATTATATGGTATTATGTGTTCTGTAAGAATATTCGTTTTTCAGAGAGTGGGGCAACCCGCTCTCTTGAATTTATTAGGACAATTTAATATTTTGGAGGTTTTTTATGAAGAAAAACACTGCCTCGGTGGTTTGGGATATGGCCAAGCCTATCGCTGACGAATTAGGCCTTATTCTTTGGGATGTGAAATTCGTCAAGGAAGGTGCCAGATGGTATCTTCGTATCACAATCGACAAGGAGGGCGGAGTGTGCATTGACGACTGTGTTGATATGCACCACGCTATTGACGGACCTTTGGATGAAGCCGACCCTATTGAACAGGCTTATAATCTTCAGGTGCAGTCACCGGGTATCGAGCGTGAGCTTTGCAGGGATTTTCACTTTGAGTGTTATCTTGGTGAAAAAATTCAGGTACGACTTATCAAGGCTTTTGAGGGCAAAAGAGAATATAAGGGTATTCTCACAAATTATGACAATGAAAGCATTACAATTGCCATTGATGAGGAAACTGAAATGAACATATTAAAGAAAGAAGCATCTTGGATTAAGGCTGACGATTTCGGTGGAATCGGCGACATTCAGGATTAATCCACGACTTTTAGGAGGTTTTATAGAAAATGAATAAGAAATTTTTTGAAGCAGTTGCACTGATGGAAAAGGAAACAGGTATTCAGGCTGATTACCTTTATGAAAAAATCAGTGAAGCAATCGTAAAGGCTGCAAGAAAGGATTACAATAACAAGGATGTTGTTGTTTGTGACATTAACCCTGAAAGGTACGAAATCAGAGTTTACCTTCGCCTTAATATCGTTGATGAAATCCTTGACGAAGATACAGACATTCTCGTTGAAGATGCGAGAGAGCACAGAGTTGATGCACAGGTTGGCGAAACTCTTGAAATCGACCTTGACACAATGAAATTCGGCAGAATTGCTGCACAGACTGCAAAGCACGTTATCCGTCAGGGTATCAAGGATGCCGAGCGTGGTCAGGCAATCAAGGATTTCCAGTCAAAGACAAAGGACCTTGTTACTGCAAAGGTAAGCAGAATCGACCCTGTAACAGGAAATGTTACACTTGAAATCGGCAAGGGTACTGCAGTTCTTCCAAAGGGTGAGCAGGTTCCGGGCGAAACATTTACAGAAGGTCAGATGATTAAAATTTATATCAGCGATGTTAAAGAAACAACTCGCGGACCAAGTGTTATGATTTCAAGAACTCATTCAGGTCTTGTAAGAAGACTTTTTGAACAGGAAGTTCCTGAAATTTATGACGGTATCGTTGCTATCCATTCCGTTTCCCGTGAAGCAGGTGTAAGAACAAAGATGGCTGTAAGCAGTACTGATGAAAATGTTGACCCAATCGGTTCATGTATCGGTCAGCGTGGTGCTCGTGTAAACACTATCGTTGAAGTTCTTGGTGGCGAAAAAATCGACATTGTTAAGTACAGCGAAAATCCTGAAGAATTTATTGCTGCTGCTCTTGCTCCTGCAAATGTACTTCAGGTTGAAATTATTGACGCTAATGAAAAGAAATGTCAGGTAACTGTTCCTGACCACCAATTATCTCTTGCAATCGGCAACAAGGGCTTGAATGCTAAGCTTGCTGCAAGACTTACAGGCTGGAAGATTGACATCAAGCCTGAAAGTGGTTTCTACGAAGGATAATCACCATATAATCGAAAGGAGATGTAATCGTGAAGCAGAAGAAAATTCCAATGCGAAGATGCAACGGTTGTAATGAACAAAAGCCTAAAAACGAGCTTATCAGAGTTGTGAGAAGTCCTGAGGGTGAAATCAGCCTTGACCTTAAGGGTAAGGCATCTGGCAGAGGCGCATATATCTGTAACGATTTAAGTTGTCTCCAGAAAGCCAGAAAATCACGCAGAATCGACAAAACTTTTGAAATGACAATACCTGATGATGTTTATAACAGTTTGGAGGCACAAATCAAAAATAATGATAAGCAGTAATTTACAAGGAATTTTAGGTCTTTGCCGAAAAGCAGGAAAAATGTCGTTGGGACACGATGCAACAATTACTTCAATCAAAAAGAGAAAAGCAAAGCTTGTTATTACTTGCTGTGACGCATCTGAAAGATTGAAAAGAGAGATGCAGGACGAATGTTCCTATGATAACAGAAATATTAAATATATAGACGTTTCATTCACTATGAAAGAGCTTTCACTCTGCATAAACGCCCGTGCAGGTGTTATTTCAATAGATGATTACGGATTCGCAGACAAACTTCACAGTATTTTAACGGGAGGTTATGAAAATGGTTAAAAAGTACAAGGTACATGAAGTTGCCAAGGATTTTGATATCTCAAGCAAATTTATTATAGAAAAAATTTCAAAGTATTTTGAAAGTGAAAAGAAATCACAGACTGCTCTTGAAGAAAAAGAACTTGATTTTATCTTTGATGTAATCACAAGTGAAAATTCTGTTCAGAACTTTGATGAGTATTTAAGTGCTGCTCCTCAGGAAAAGCCAAAGGCTGAACCAAAGAAGGATAAAGCTGCAAACAATAAGAAAGAGCAGAAACCTGTTGATGGTAAAAAGGCAGACAGTGAGAAGAAAAATGCTTCTGAAAATCAGAATGCACAGCCACAGCAGCCTAAGAAAAAGGAAAAAGACCCTAACAAGCCAATGCAGGCTCGTACAAAGGGTGAAATGCGTCATATTGATACAAGAGCAAACTCTTTTGACGCTGAAAAATACAACGAAAAATATGAAAATATCGCTCCTGCAAACGCTCACCAGAGTGACAATATGGTTAAAAAGCAGAAGCTTAAACAGAAGAGTCAGCAGTACCGTAAACAGGGTATGAGAAGCGGCAAGAAGGAAACTGAAGCAGAAAGACTCAAGAGAATCGCTGCTGAAAGAGCAAAGAAACCACCTGTAATCACAGTTGGTGATGAAATCACAGTCGGCGAGCTTGCATCCCGTCTTAAAATGACTGCTGCTGAAGTTATCAAAAAGCTTTTCACTCTCGGTATGATGGCTTCTGTAAACGAAGTTATTGACTATGATACAGCTGAAATCGTAGCAACTGAACTTGGTGCAAAGGTTAATCGTGAAGTTGTTGTTACTATTGAAGAAAGAATCATTGACGACTCAGAAGATGATGAAGAAAATCTTGTAACACGTGACCCTGTTGTAGTTGTTATGGGACACGTTGACCACGGTAAGACATCACTTCTTGACGCTATTAAGAATACAAATGTTACTGCTACTGAAGCAGGTGGTATTACTCAGCACATCGGTGCTTACAGAGTAAACCTTAACGGTCAGTACATCACATTCCTTGACACACCAGGTCACGCTGCATTCACATCAATGCGTGCTCGTGGTGCTCAGGCTACTGACGTTGCAATTCTTGTTGTTGCTGCTGACGACGGTATTATGCCACAGACTATTGGGGCGATTAACCACGCTAAAGCTGCTGAAGTTGACATTATTGTTGCTATTAACAAGATGGATAAACCGGGCACAACAGTTGACAAGATTATGCAGCAGCTTACTGAACACGGTCTTGTTCCTGAAGAATGGGGCGGTGACATTATCTGTGTTCCTGTTTCTGCAAAGACACATATGAATATTGATAAGCTTCTTGAAAATGTTCTTCTTACAGCAGAAATGAGAGAACTTAAGGCTAATCCTAACAGAGCTGCAAAGGGTATCGTTATTGAAGCTCGTCTTGATAAGGGTAAGGGTCCTGTTGCAACACTCCTTGTTCAGAATGGTACACTCCATTCAGGTGACATTGTTGTTGCAGGTACTGCAGTTGGTCGTGTCCGTGTTATGGTTGACGACAAGCACCGTTCACTTAAAGAAGCTGGTCCGTCAGTTCCTGTTGAAATTATGGGTCTTGACGAAGTTCCACAGTCAGGTGACGTATTCAACGCAGTTTCTGACGAAAGACTTGCTCGTGAGCTTGTTGAAAAGAGAAAGCAGGAAAAGAAGGAAGAACAGTTCAATCAGTACCAGAAGGTTACTCTTGACAACCTGTTCTCATCTATCAATGCAGGTAAAATCAAGACTCTCAACATTATCGTTAAGGCTGACGTTCAGGGTTCAGTTGAAGCAGTTAAGCAGAATCTTGAAAAACTTTCTAACGAGGAAGTTCAGGTTAAGGTTATCCACGGCGGTGTTGGTGCAGTAAGTGAATCAGATATTATGCTTGCAAATGCATCAAATGCTATTATCGTTGGCTTCAATGTTCGTCCTGACCCGGTTGCTACTGAAATCGCAGAACGTGACGGCGTTGATATGAGAATGTACAGAATTATCTATGACTGTATCGAAGAAATCGAAGATGCTATGAAGGGTATGCTTGCACCTAAATTCCGTGAAGTATTACTTGGTCGTATTGAAGTTCGTAACGTATTCAAGCTTTCTTCTGCAGGTACAATCGCAGGTTCTTATGTTCAGAACGGTAAGGTTGCAAGAAATGCACAAATCCGTGTTGTCCGTGACGGTATCGTTATTGCCGAAGACTCAATTTCATCACTTAAGAGATTTAAGGATGACGTTAAGGAAGTTGCTTCAGGTTACGAATGTGGTATCGGTCTTAACAAGTTCAACGATGTTAAGGAAGGCGACATTTTTGAAGCATTCATTATGGAGGAATACAGAGACTGATGGCAGGATATAGAGTAGGTAGAGTATCGGAAGATATTAAGCGAGAAATTGTTGCCATTATCCGTGAATTAAAAGACCCGAGAGTGAGAGATAAAATTCTCACAGTTGTCCGTGTTGATGTAAGTTCGGATTTATCCTATGCAAAGGTTTATGTCAGCTCAATGAGTGGCATTGAAGATGCAAAAGAGGCTGTCAAGGGACTTACATCTGCAACAGGTCTTATAAGACGAGAAGTTGGCAGTAAATTACACCTCAGGAAAACTCCTGAACTTAAATTTATTGCTGATGACTCTGTACAGCACGGTATGGAAATATTTAAGAAAATCGAAAGCACAGTTATTGACAGTGCTGATGATAATGAGGATGAATAATGAAAAGAATTGATGTGAAAGAGTGTGCAACTCTTTTGAAAGAATATGACAATTATCTTATCCTTTCGCATCGCAACCCTGACGGTGATACTCTTGGCAGTGCTTTTGCACTTAAAAGAGCGTTGGACCTTATGGGCAAAAAATCTATGGTTCGTTGTAATGATGAAATGCCTTTAAAATATTCTTATTTATGGCAAGGCATTGACAACAGCGACATAAATTTCGACAAAATAATTGCAGTTGATGTTGCCGATAATAGACTTTTAGGTGAAGAATTCCAGGCAAAATACGGTGACAATGTGTTCTTGTGCATTGACCACCATATGACCAACAGAGAATACGCTCAGAATCTTCTTTTAGAGGACAGAGCAGCTGCTGCAGTTGTTATTTACGAGGTAATCTGTCAGTCAGGTGTAGAAATTACACCTGAAATTGCAAGTTGTGTTTATACGGGACTTGCAACTGACACAGGTTGCTTTATGTATTCAAACACAACACCCACAGTTCACAGAATTGCGGCCGAAGTTATGGAAAAAGGTGCAGATTATGCCCTTATCAACCGTCTTATGTTTGAAACAAGAACATTATCATATATAAGACTTGAACAGATGGCTGTTGCTTCAATTGAATCACATTTCGACGGAAAATGTGCTGTTATGTCAATCACACAGGAAATGTTTAAGGCAAGTGGTTCAAACGAAAGTGAATGTGACGGTATTGCATCTATCCCACGAAAAATCGAAGGTGTCAAGGTCGGTGTCACAATCCGTGAACAAATAAACGGCAAGTACAAGGTTTCACTTCGTACTGTTGAGCCTTATGATGCAGCAAAAATCTGCTCCAATTTCGGTGGTGGCGGTCACCACGCAGCAGCAGGTTGCGAATTTGATTGTCCGTTGGATGAAGTTAAAGAAAAATTATTAGAAATAATAAAGAAGGAATTTTAATGACAGGTATAATTTGTCTTGACAAACCCTGCGATATGACATCATTTATGGCTGTTAAAAGAGCCTCCCGCATTTTAGGTGTAAAAAAAGCAGGTCATACAGGCACACTGGACCCTATGGCTACCGGTGTTCTTGTCATAATGTTGGGACATTGTACCCGTTTTATTGAGCTTTTGCCTGAACACAGAAAAAGCTATACTGCAAGGGTAAAACTGGGACTTACAACGGACACACTTGATATTACAGGTGAAATCTTGTCGGAATGCAAAGCTAATGTTACACCTGAACAATTGCTCTCTGTAGCAGAAAAATTCAAGGGTGAAATTATGCAGACTCCACCAATGTACTCTGCTATCAAAAAAGACGGTGAACGACTTTATGATTTGGCACGAAAAGGCATTGAAATCGAGCGCGAAAGCAGAAAAATCACCATTGAGAAATTGGAAATTTATGATTTCCAGGGAACTGAATTTTCAATGGATGTAACCTGCTCGGCAGGTACATATATCCGTTCACTTTGCGACGATATGGGCAGGGAATTAGGCTGTGGTGCAGTTATGACCGAACTTCGCAGAACAGAAGCAAACGGGTTTTCTATTGAAAATGCAGTAACACTTGAGGAATTGGAAAAACTTGTAAGTGAAAATAATACTGAAAGAGTGATTACATCAGTCGAAAAAGCACTTATGAGTTATCCGAAAATCACTGTCACAAAGCCACAGGCAAATCGTTTTTCTAACGGTGGTGAGCTCGGTTACGACAGATTACACGGTGAATACGGTATCGGAATTTATCGTATCTATTCCCCTGAAAAAGAGTTTTTAGGTCTTGGGGAAATATTAACAGAAAAAGGCGACCTTACAGTCAGAAGGGTGCTGGTAAAAGAATGAATAAACTCGCATTGGCACTTGGTACCTTCGATGGACTTCATCGCGGTCACCTTAATGTGCTGAACGAAGCAAAAACCTTTGCGTTAGAGGGCTTTGTCCCTGCTATGCTTATGTTTGATACACATCCGCAGTCCGTACTTAAAGGCTTTGCTCCTCCCCTGCTTATCACAAGTGAAGATAAAGAGGAGTTTGCAAGGAAAAACGGAGTTTTACCCGTACACATAAGTTTCGAAGAAATCCGCAATCTCGCTCCTGAAGAATTTTTGTGTGATATTCTAATAAAAAAGCATAATGTGGGTGCTGTTGTATGTGGCGAAAACTTCCTTTTTGGTAAAGACGGCGGTGGAGACAGCAAACTCCTTTGTGAGTTGTGCAAAAAACACAATATAATTTACCGAATGGCAAAAAGCACTATGTATAAGGGTGAAATGATTAGTGCTACAAGAATCCGTGAAGCTTTGGCAAATGGTGATATTATTACTGCCAACGAGATGCTGGGGCGAAAATTCTCCTACGATTTTCTTGTTGTTGAAGGGAATAAAATCGGCAAAAAGATTTTAGGCTTTCCAACAATAAATCAGCATTTCCCCACGGGGTTTATCAACCTTAAACACGGTGTTTATGCTTCACAATCTACTGTTGACGGTAAAATTTATCCGTCAGTTACAAATTTCGGTTGTCATCCTACCATCGGTGGTGACAAGGTGCTTTCCGAAACTTGTATTTTAGGGTTTGACGGTGACCTTTATTACCAGAAAATCCGCGTTGAGCTTATCGATTTTATCCGTAACGAGAAAAAATTCAGCTCAAAAGACGAATTAAAAGCACAAATTGATAATGATAGCAAATCTGCTATTGAAATTTTTAACAAATTGGTTTAAAATGTATATAACGTTGATTTCTGTCAGGAATATAACCTTACGGATACCAATATATTAAAAGGAAAATGGGTTGTTGAAATTGAGTATCAGGGGTAAAAATGCTCAATTCTCTTCACCGGATGAAAGGGAATGATTTAAATGGCAAATGTATTCTACAATGCTTTCTGTCGAGTTTATCAGAAGGTAATTTATTTAGTTGAGTTCTTCCTTCCTTGGGGCGAACCAACAATGCTTACAGGACCCGGTTCTATCAAAAAGCTTCCGAATCTTGTTAAGGAACAGGGTGTGAACAATGTCCTCATCGTAACTGATAAGGGACTTACTTCACTTGGACTTCTTGATTCTCTCTATGAAGAGTTGGACAAAGCTGGTGTTAAATATACAGTATTTAACGGTGTTCAGCCTAACCCAACAATCGACAATATTGAAGAAGCAAGACAGATGTATCTTGATAACAGTTGTCAGGGTATTATCGCATTCGGTGGCGGTTCTCCAATGGACTGTGCAAAGATTGCTGCAGCAAGAGTTGTTAAACCAAATCAGCCAATCGAAAAAATGCGTGGTATCATGAAAATTCTCAAGAAACTTCCACCGTTCTTCGCAGTTCCTACAACTGCAGGTACAGGTTCAGAATGTACTCTTGCAGCAGTTGTTTCTAATCCAAAAACTCACGAAAAATATGCTTGTAACGACTCTGTTCTTCGTCCTCGTTTTGCTGTGTTTGACCCTGAACTCACAATTGGTCTTCCTCCACACATTACATCAACAACAGGTATGGACGCTCTTACTCACGCTGTTGAAGCATATATCGGTAAATCAAATGTACCTTCAACAATTCAGTTTGCTGAAAAGGCAACAAAGATGATTTTTGAAAACCTCGAAACAGCTTACAACGACGGTAAGAACATTGAGGCAAGAAACAATATGCTCCTTGCTTCTTACAATGCAGGTATGGCATTCACTCGTGCTTATGTTGGTTATGTTCACGCTATTGCTCATAACCTTGGCGGTCTTTACGGACTCCCTCACGGTCTTGCAAATGCTGTTATTCTTCCTGTTGTTCTCGAAAGCTACGGCAGTGCTGTTTACACACCACTTGCAAAACTTGCTGATATCGTTGGTATCAAGGGTGACTCTGAAGAAGCAAAGGCAAAGGCATTTATCGCTGAAATCTACGCTATGAACGAAAGAATGAATATTCCAAAGGGCTTTACACAGATTAAGGAAGAGGACATTCCAACAATCGTTGACCGTGCTCTTAAAGAAGGTAACCCACTCTACCCTGTACCTGTAATCTACGGCAAGGAAGAAATGACTGCAATCGTTAAGTCACTTATGATTAAGGAATAATTTAAAATTACATAAAAAAATAAGGAACTTCCAAATCGGAAGTTCCTTTTTTGTTGCTTCATTGGTTTTTTATGGTTACTACAATGGTTTGTTTAAAAAATTTGACTTTAAGCTAAATATATGATATCATAATATCAAGATATTATGATATCATAATGGAGGTATAACTGTGAATAACTCTAATATTCCTACTTATCAAAAAATAATGATTCCTCTACGATTGCCACCAGAACTTTACAACCAAATGATGGAAGAAGTTCAAAAACAAAAAAAAATAGAGCGTGGGTATAGCGTGAATCAATACTTAACTGAAATTCTTTCAAAAGATATAAAGGAGAGAAAAAAAAATGTATAATGTAAGTGAAACAAAAACAGAGAATATATTTCGCGACTTCTATGGTTCAACCACTTTTATAGAAAAATCTGCAATTCCTGCTGAATATGGTTTTAAAAGCAAAAAAGGAACAGACTACAAAGGCTATCCAGATTTTTTCTTAGATAAAGGCTTATATGCGATAATTGTAGAAGCAAAAGCTACTCTTCATGATAAAGCACAAGAAGAAATTAAATACTATTTATTCAATAATAAACTACGAAACAAAAAAGATTTGATAGGAATTGCTATTTCAGGACAAACTAAAAACAGTTTGAAGGTTTCTTATTTTTGTTTGTTTAAAGGTCAAAAAGAAATTGTTGAATTAGTTGCAAATAAACTGCTACAAATTGAAACTATCGAAAAAATATATTTAAACAAGAAAAATGGTGACCAGATTTCTGACGCTGAATTAAACACAATCTTAATAGGATTAAATCAAACATTTCATGACAATAATGTTCGAGATACCGATAGAAGTTTGCTTTTTTCAGGTATAATGATTGCTCTAAAAAATTCAAATTTTAGAAACACTTATAAAAGCATACAAGCACCTTCCGATGAGGAAAGAGCGAGTGTAGGAATCAATCTTTTAGATGCTCATTATATGAATGTTGCAATATTAAATGCGGTAGATATCGAATTGAAAGGGAAAATAAATAATTTATCGAAGGAATTTTCATGGAGAGATAGATTTTCTTTTATAAAAACTATAGATATTCCTCTCATAAAATATATAGAAATAATTGAAATCGTTGAATCGAAGATTTACATGCCGTTTCGTAGTGATGAAAAATTAGATATATTGGGAAGGGCATATAAGACGTTTTTAAAAAGAGCAGGTAAAGTTGATAATAAAAACATCATTCTTACACCTGACCACATAAAAAACCTCATGGTAAAGTTAGCACGTCTTTCTCCATATGATGTTGTGTTAGATACATGTACTGGTTCTGGTGGCTTTTTAATGCAAGCTATGGAAACTATGATAAAACAATGTGAAGGTGATGTAGCACAAATAAAAAACATTACCGAAAACCAATTAATTGGTTTTGAAATAGACCCTGTTTTATTCTCTTTAGCATGTTCAAATATGTTTCTACATGGTGATGGGCGTACCAATATGCTTTATAGAAGCAGTTTATTAGACCTCTCTGTCAAACAAGATAAATTAGTTTTTGACGAGATAAGAAAATTAAAACCAACAAAGATTATTATCAACCCACCCTATGAAAAAGGAAATCCCATTAAATTTACAAAACAGGCTCTCGATTTTTTAGAACCGAATGGAACATTGATTACAATTATGCCAAATCCCACCTTATCATCCAATGTAGGCAAACTAACGGATGATATATTAAAAATCGCAAAATTAGATTTTGTAATAAAAATGCCTGTTGCAATTTTCAAGGAACAAGATAGAACTGTATATACTTCTATTTTTGGTTTCACAAAAACACCACATAGAAAAGATGATGAAGTTGTTTTTTACGAATTAAAAGAAGATGGTTTGGTATCGGTTCAACATAAAGGTCGAGTTGATAAATATAACAAATGGAGCGAAATCGAAGCAACTATACTTGATTGTGTACTAAACAAAAAAGAAAAAAATGGAATATGCGAAAAAAGACGCATTTACGTGGGGAATAAAATTGTATTAGCTGGTGTAAAGAAGCAAACATTAGATTTGCCAAATTTAGTGAAATTTTCTGATATTTTCGTTACTAGCAATCTGGGTACTTTACAAAGCGAAGATAACAATCCAGAAGGCCAATATGATTTTATAACCGCAGCTGAAAAATGGAAAAAACATGATTCATATTCACATGACCAAGAGGCAATAATTTATGCGGTAGGTGCAGAAGGTTCGTTAGGAAGAGCGCATTATGTTAATGGTAAGTTTATTGCAAGCACCTTGTGTTTAATCTTAACTCCAAAGAATCCACAAAAATATCCTGTAGACCTCGAATTTTACTCCCATTATCTAATGGCAATACGAGAAAAAATAGTCACAGCATTACGAAACGGAACTTCAAAGTTAACTATTAAACCAGAAGAATTAAATGAATACCCGATTGAATATTTCGATATCACGGAACAAAACTGTAAAAAAGATAAAATCATTCAACGTATAGAAGTCTTAAAGGAATTAGAGAAAAAAACTAGGCAAGCAGAAAAAAATGTATATAATGATATATCTAAAATGTGATTTTACAAAGTTTAAAACTATTTAAAAACTTTTTTATACTGCATCATCAAACAAAAAAGGAACTTCCAATCGGGAGTTCCTTTTTTGTTGGTTGTAATGTCATTCTGAGGAGTGTAACGACGATGCATCTCTGTGCAATTTATTTGCTTTTTAACGGACAGACAAGGATGTCTGTCCCTACGCGGTCGCTTACGCTCAGAATGACTTACTAAATTTAGTTGCATATAAAACAACAACGGCGGGGTCAAGACCCCGCCCTACCGTGTTGCAATTACTTATTGCTTATTTTTGCGATACTTTCTTCAAGCATATTGAGTTTTTCTGTATATTTTGCAAGTTTTTCTCTCTGCTCGTTAACGAGGGCTTCAGGTGCTTTTGCAACGAATTTTTCGTTGTTGAGTTTACCTGAAACAAATGCGATTTCCTTAAGTACACCTGCTTTTTCCTTCTGAAGGCGTTCTAATTCTGCCTTGAAATCAACAAGCTCGTCCATTGGGATAAAGAGTCTTGCATCTTCTGTGATAATAGCCACAGCCTCATCATTTTCGTATCCCTTAACGATTTCAACTTCA
>JAZSDZ010000096.1:0-21669 GCA_045531435.1 Candidatus Fimenecus sp. | reverse complement strand
CATTGTTTTTGAAGATGTTACATTCGGTTATACTGATGAAAAAACTGTTCTTCACGATGTTTCACTTTATGCAAAACCAGGTCAGAAAATCGCGTTTGTTGGTTCAACAGGTGCGGGTAAAACAACAATTACAAATCTTATTAACCGTTTCTATGAAATCCAAGAAGGTAAAATCCGTTATGACGGTATAAATATTCAGAAAATCAAGAAAGATGATTTGCGCCGTTCACTTGGCATTGTTCTTCAGGATACAAACCTCTTTACAGGTACGGTAAAGGAAAATATCCGTTACGGCAACCTTGATGCTACCGTCGAGGAAATCATTGAGGCGGGGAAAACCGCTAACGCTCACTCCTTTATCAGCCGTCTGCCTCAGGGCTACGATACAATGCTCACAAACAACGGCGCAAACCTTTCGCAGGGTCAGCGTCAGCTGATTTCAATTGCACGCGCCGCCGTTGCCGACCCGCCCGTTATGATTCTTGACGAGGCAACCTCATCAATTGACACACGTACAGAGGCTCTTGTTCAGAAGGGTATGGATGCTCTTATGAAGGGCAGAACGGTCTTTGTTATTGCACACAGACTTTCAACTATTCAGAATTCTGATGTTATTATGGTTCTTGAAAAGGGTAGAATTATCGAGCGTGGTAATCACGACAAGCTCATTGAAGAGCAAGGTAAATATTATCAGCTTTATACAGGTAATTTCGCAGAAAAATAATTCTTTTTCCGTAATATTTCTTCGTTCTCAACTCGCAGTATAACTGATACAGCTTCTTTTCGACGAGATTGTCTTGTGAATAAATTCAATGTATAAAATATTATAACAACTAAATAGAACAGAAGGTCATTCTGAGCGTAGGGAAGAATCTCTTGAAAAGGTTACAAGAAAAAGTAACAAAGATTCTTCGTCACTTCGTTCCTCAGAATGACTTTTTATTTTATTTTTTATTATCGTTTGTCAAATTTTGTAACAAACTGCACAAATGCGTGTAATGAAATTTGTTAAGGATTTGAACATTTTGTGCAAAAAGCACTTGAAATCATATTTTCATAGTGATAAAATATATCTGTATAATTGTGTTTAAAAAGTGTGAGGTGAAAAAATGACGGAATCTCAGAAAAATAATTATGAATCTCAGGTGCCTGTGTATCTGTTTCACCAAGGTAATAATGCCCGTGCATACGAGTATATGGGTGCTCATCGTGTGGATGATGACACAGTAGTTTTTCGTACCTGGGCACCGAATGCAGTGGCTGTCAGCGTTTGTGGTGATTTCAACGGTTGGAATGACACTGCAAATATGGCAGAGCGTATTACTGCAGGTGGTATCTGGGAAGCTTATGTGAAAAATGTAAAGGTCTATGATTCATATAAATTCTGCATCACAACTGGGGACGGCAGAAAACTCATGAAAAGTGACCCTTACGGTTACCATATGGAAACTCGTCCTGATAATGCCACAAAATATTATGAGTTAGGTTCATACAAGTGGACTGACGACAAGTGGGAAAAGGCAAAGCGTGAAAAAGGACAGTATGACAAGCCTGTTAATATTTATGAGGTGCATTTCGGCTCTTGGAAGCAGTATGATGACGGTAATTTCTATTCATATCGTAAAATGGCAGAGGAACTTATTCCGTATGTTAAGGAAATGGGATATACTCACATTGAGTTTATGCCACTTACTGAATATCCTTTTGACGGCTCGTGGGGATATCAGGTTACGGGATATTTTGCCGCAACCTCCCGTTACGGTACACCTGACGATTTGATGTATCTTATCGATATGTGTCACAAAAACAATATCGGTGTAATCTTTGACTGGGTACCTGCTCATTTCCCGAAGGATGCAAATGGTCTTTATGAATTTGACGGTACTGCTTGTTACGAATATGCTGATGTGCGAAAAGGTGAACACCTTGAATGGGGCACAAAGGTTTTTGACTTCGGCAGAAACGAGGTTCAGTCCTTCCTTATTTCAAGTGCTATGTTCTGGCTTGATAAATATCACATTGACGGACTTCGTGTTGACGCAGTTGCATCAATGCTCTATCTTGACTATGGTCGTGATGACGGTCATTGGATAGCAAATAAAGACGGTGGAAACGAAAATCTTGAAACAATAGATTTCCTTAATAAACTTTCTATGAATGTTTTCCGTGACTATCACGGCAGTTTGCTTATTGCCGAAGAAAGCACAGCGTGGCCAATGGTTACAAAGCCCGTGTATATGGGTGGCCTTGGATTTAACTACAAGTGGAATATGGGTTGGATGAACGACATTCTCCGATATTTCTCTATGGACCCACTTTACAGAAAAGGTAATCATAATTGCATAACATTCTCATTCTTCTATGCTTTTTCAGAGAATTTTATCCTGCCAATCTCTCACGATGAGGTTGTTCACGGAAAATGCTCATTGATTAATAAAATGCCGGGTACTTACGAAGAAAAGTTTGCAGGTGTCCGTGCATTTATGGGCTATATGATGGCTCATCCAGGTAAAAAACTTATGTTTATGGGTTCTGAATTCGGTCAGTTCAACGAATGGAATTATAAACAAGGACTTGATTGGCTTCTTTTAGAATACGATGCACATAGACAGTTGCAGACATATTTCAAGGAACTTAACCATTTCTATAAGGACAATGCACCACTCTGGCAGGTTGACCATTCATGGGAAGGCTTCTCATGGATTTCGGCTGACGACAATGATAATTCAGTAATTTCATTCCGTAGAATTGACGAAAAGGGTAAGGAAATTATTGCAGTTTGTAACTTTACACCTGTTGCAAGGGATAACTACAAAATCGGTGTTCCTGCAAAGAGTAATTACAAGATTGTGTTTAATTCTGATGACATTAAATATGGTGGCACAGGAAAAGCACAACCACAGAAAATTAAATGGCAGAAAGAGGCTATGCACGGATTCCCGCAGTGCATTTCTCTCGATTTACCACCAATGTCAACAATCTATCTTAAAAAGACAAGATAGTAAAATAATGAATTAACCTAAATAGGAGGAATAAATATGGCAAGAAAACAGGAATGTATTGCAATGCTTCTTGCAGGCGGTCAGGGAAGCCGTCTTGGAATTCTCACAAAGAACATTGCTAAACCTGCCGTACCATACGGAGGTAAATACAGAATCATCGACTTCCCACTTTCAAACTGTGTGAACTCAGGCATTTCAACCGTAGGTGTTTTAACACAGTATCAGCCTCTTGAACTCAACGACTACATAGGTAATGGTCAGGCTTGGGACTTGGACCGTGCTAATGGTGGCGTTCACGTCTTGTCACCATATCAGCAGATTAAGGGTACTGAATGGTACAAGGGTACTGCAAACGCTATTTATCAGAACATTAATTTCATCGACCGTTATGACCCTGAATATGTTGTAATTCTTTCAGGTGACCATATTTACAAGATGGACTATAACAAGATGCTTGAATACCACAAGGAAAAGGGTGCATCCTGTACAATCGCTATGCTTGAGGTTTCCTGGGAAGAAGCAAGTCGTTTCGGTCTTATGATTCTCAATGACGACAACTCAATCAGCGAGTTTGAAGAAAAACCAAAGAATCCAAGAAGTAACAAGGCTTCAATGGGCGTTTATGTATTTACTTGGAGTAAGCTTCGTCAGTACCTTATTGACGATGAGGCTGACCCTGACTCTTCTAACGACTTTGGTAAGAATGTTATTCCAAAGATGCACGCTGATGGTGAGCCAATGTACGCATATCTCTTCGACGGATATTGGAAGGATGTTGGTACAATTGACAGCCTTTGGGAAGCAAACCTGGACCTTCTAAATCCAAAAGTACCTCTTGATTTGTCAGATACAAGCTGGAAAATCTACGCAAAAACTCCTGTTGCACCTCCTCACTACATTTCAGCAGATGCAACTGTTCAGAACTCAATGGTTTCAGAGGGTTCAAGAGTTTTCGGTAATGTTGACTACTCAATCCTTTTCAACAATGTTACAGTTGAGGAGGGTGCAGAGGTTAAATATTCAATCGTAATGCCGGGCACAGTTGTTAAAAAGGGTGCAGTTGTTCAGTATTCAATCGTTGCTGAAAATGCAGTTATCGAGTCAGGCGCAGTGGTAGGTGCAAGTCCTGAGGACTGTGCAAATCGTGACGACTGGGGCGTTGCAGTCGTTGGCGCAGGTGTGACTATCGGCGAAGGTATGGCTGTTGCACCAAAAGCTATGGTAGATGAAGATGTAGTAAGGGAGGCAAAATAAGATGACAGGTAAAAATATAGTTGGCATTATCTTTTCAAATGCCTATGACGAATGTATCAGTGAGCTTACAGGAATCCGTACAATGGGTTCTGTTCCATTTGCTTGTCGTTACCGTCTTATTGACTTTGCTCTTTCAAATATGGTAAACAGTGGTATCGAAAAAGTCGGCGTACTTACAAAAAGTAACTATCAGTCACTTATGGACCACGTTGGTACAGGTAAGCCTTGGGATTTGTCCCGTAAAAATGACGGTCTTTTCATTCTTCCTCCATTTTCAACAAATGAAGCAGGTGGAAACCGTGACAAACTCGCTTCTTTAAAGGGCATTATGGGATTCATCAGCCGTGCAGATGAGGAATATGTTCTTCTCTCTGACTGTAATGTTGTATGCAACCTTGATGTTGAAGCACTTATGGATTATCACACAGCAAAAAATGCTGATATGACAGTCGTTTACAAAAACGGTAAAGTTCCTGCACTTAAGGATATGATTGTTCTCGATATGAATGCTGACGGAAAGGCAGAAAAGGTAACTCTTTCTCCTGTAACTGACAAGAACGTGAATTTCTCACTTAATGTTATCCTTATGAAAAAAGCTCTTCTTGAAAGACTTATCAATGATGCAATCAGCCTTAACCACAAGGATTTTGAAACAGACCTTATTCAGGGTAATGTTGATAAACTCAACATTTACGGCTTTGAAGCAACAGGATATTCAGCGGTTATTGAGTCAATGGAAAGCTATTTCAAGACAAATATGGAACTTCTCAATGTTGAAAATTGCGACGACCTTTTTAATGCTGACAGACCTATTTATACAAAGGTTCGTGACGATATGCCTGCAATTTACGGCCTTGGTTCAAGTGTTAAAAATTCACTTGTTGCTGACGGTTGTATTATCGAAGGAACTGTTGAAAACTCAATCCTTTTCAGAGGTGTCCGTGTTGAAAAAGGTGCAGTTGTTAAGAATTCTATCATTATGCAGGACGGCTTTGTTGCACAGAATGCAACTCTCAACTGTGTTGTAGCAGACAAGAGCGTTGTAATCACACCAAATAAGACACTCTCAGGCGCAGAAACATATCCGGTATATATAGGAAAAGAGATAGTGATATAACATAGGCTCCACCCTTGATGGGGAGGGGGACCGCTTGCGGTGGATGAGGTGGATAGCTATAAATGACGGATACTTCGTATCCTACACCTCATCAGTCACCTTACGGTGACAGCTTCTCCTCAAGGAGAAGCCAAAGATAAAAATATTCGAAAGGAAAAATATATGAAAGTATTATACGTTTCAAGTGAGGCACTTCCCTTTAAAGCAAGTGGTGGTCTTGGTGACGTTGCAGGTAGCCTTCCACAGGCGCTTCGCAAAAGACTCATCGGTGCACGAGTTGTAATGCCTCTTTATGACACAATAAGTCAGGAACTTAAAGATACAATGAAGTTTGTAACAAGCATTTCTGTTCCTGTTGCATGGAGAAGACAGTATTGCGGTGTTTTTGAAGCAAAAGCAGGTGGAGTAATTTACTATCTTCTCGACAACCAGTATTATTTCAAGCGTGATGGTCTTTATGGCTATTATGATGATGCAGAGCGTTTTGCATTCTTTGCCCGTGCTGTTCTTGAAATTATTCCACATATTGATTTTAAGCCTGACATCATCCATTGTAACGACTGGCAGTCAGCGTTGACTCCTGTTTATTACAACACACTTTATGCTACAAGACCGGGTTATGAAAACATCAAAACAGTTTTCACAATTCATAATATTCAGTATCAGGGTACTTATGGAATGGACCTTCTTGGTGATGTTGTTGGACTTCCTGAAAGTGCAGCGTCACTGCTTGAATACGATGGTGACTGTAACTTTATGAAGGGCGCTATTGAATGTGCTGACCGAGTTACAACAGTTTCACCATCTTATGCAAACGAAATCCTTGACCCTTGGTATTCACACGGCCTTGACCCGATTCTTAATCAGCGTTCATGGAAACTTTCAGGTATTTTAAACGGTATCGACACAATCCTTTACAATCCTGAAACTGACAAGGATATCGAAGTGAATTACACAGCAGAGGATTTTCAGGATAAAAAGAAAATCAACAAGGCAAAATTACAGGAGTATTTCAATCTTCCTGTCCGTGAGGATGTACCAATGATTGGTATGGTTACCCGTCTTGTTGGACACAAGGGTCTTGACCTTGTAAAGGCAGTGCTTGAAGAATTACTTGCAACAACTGATGTTCAGTTTGTAGTTCTCGGTTCAGGCGAATGGCAGTACGAAAGCTTCTTTAAAGAGATGGCTGACAAATACCCTGATAAAATGGGACTTAAAATCGGCTTTATCCCATCACTTTCAAAGAAGATTTATGCAGGCTGTGACTTGTTCTTAATGCCAAGTAAGAGTGAGCCTTGCGGACTTTCACAGATGATTTCACTTCGTTACGGTACAGTTCCTATTGTCCGTGAAACAGGTGGTCTTCGTGACAGTATCAAGGATTCAGGGGATAACGAAGGCAACGGTTTCACATTCTCAACATACAATGCTCACGATATGCTCTATACAATCAGACGAGCAATTGAAGGCTATTCTAATAAAGATGGTTGGAATATTCTCGTTAAACGTGCAATGGAATGTGACAACAGCTGGGGTAAATCAGCAAACGAATACATCCGACTTTACAAGGAAATCCTTAAAGGATAAAACAGAATACACAATGATAGGGCGAGGTCTTGACCTCGCCCTACGCTATTTCTATTAGTTAATGTTTATGATTACAACGCAGTTCCTTCATTTTACACTTAATAGATAACCTCCGATTGTCAGACAGAGTTTTTTAGTCAATTATCATTACAACATTTCAAGTAAAAAAACTTTACCTGACCGGTAAAAATCTTTTCCTGAGTGGTAAAAAAACTTTATTTGACCGGTAAAAAAATTTTACCCAATAAAATAATAAGAGAAATAAAGAAGAGAAATATATAATTATTATATTTGAGTAAAAAATTTTTTCATTCTTTTTTGAAACGGATACGAAAGATAATTCGTAATTAATAAACGATAAATTGTAATTTAATAAAAACGAGGATAGTTAATCGATTAACTATCCTTTAATTTTTGCGAAAATACTAGTTAAAAAACATCTAAAACTACCACCAAATGTAAATATTCTGTGAATATTTCACCACTTTTCCAAAAGTGTCCCGCATTTTGTGGGACGAAATGCGATTTTTCGCCTATTTATGGGAGGTATTTTTTTATGTTTCATAATAATCCATCAAATTTTTACGCATTTTTACCTATGTTGTTAGCAGGTGACAAAAGGTATCAGGAGTTGTCTGCGCGAGGCTTGATTCTCTATGCTTTAATGCTCAGCCGAATGAATCTATCAGAAAGGAACAAGGATAAATTTTCTGATGATGAAGGCGTTTTCATTTACTTTTCAACTGATGAAATCTGCAGTCTGCTCAATTGCAGTAAGCCCACAGCAATCAAAACTGTGCAAGAATTAATTTCTGCAGAGCTTGTGAAAAAGGGTGAGTGTCCCATTGGTAAAAGCCCCAGATATTATGTGAAGAAAATGGAAAAGCAGTTGCCAATAAATAAAAAGCAAAATGAAGAAAAGAAATCGGACCCTGAAATTGAAGAGACAGAAAAGAAACCAAGCTTTGATATTGAAAGGGCGCAAAAGGCTGCAGAAGCGGGGCTTTATGATTTTGGCAGTATGAAGACAAAAAAACGTAGAACCCGAAATACAGGCCCTACGATTTAATGTAATTAATTCTATTTTGCCTTAATCTTGATAATCTTGTTATATCCCATACCACGGACACAGGTCGGGATACCGACATTCTTAAGGTATGAACCACTCTTTTCCCAGTCACGACCGTTAAGATTGAATGTGTAAATCTTATGGTCGTCAAGCCCCATAAATTTAAGTGGAATTTCCTTTTTCATAAAGCTTGTGCCGGCAGATGCAAGGAATGCCACAGCCTCATTTTTATCTTCACTTACATAAAGGTTAAAGAGAATTTCATCCTTTTTCGCATCAAGGATTCTGTAAAGGTCACCGAATTGAACAAGATGACGGATTTCCTTGTAAAGAGTAACATTCTTCTTGCCGATTTCCAGGTCTTCCTTGCTGTATTTTGTAAGATTTCCACCGACGCCCAATGAGCCCTGCATAGCAACATTGAAACGGAAGTCGAGGCTCATAGGTGAATTGTACCAGTTAATGTCAGTAACCCATGCACGCATTGTCTTTGTAGGACGAAGATATGTAAACCATTTCTGCATTGTCATTCTGTCAATGGAGTCGGTGTTGTCGCTTGTCCATACCTGGTCAAAGTGGAGTAAGGCACCGTAGTCACTTCGACCGCCACCTGACGAACAGCTTTCAATTGCCACATCAGGATGCTTTTCTTTAAGACGGTCAACAATGTTGTAAACAGCCTCTGTGTGCTTGTACCACAAATCCTGCGGACATTCTAAATTCTCTGCACCTGTTTCGGAAAGTGGTCTGTTCATATCCCATTTAATGTACTTGATGTTGTGATTTGTCAGCATTTCATCCATACAGTTGAAAATGTATTCCTGAACATCCTCACGCGTCATATTAAGAACTAACTGATGACGGAGTGTGTGTGCTTCTCTTGTGTTATAGTGATATGCCCATTCAGGATGCTCACGGAATAAATCGGAGTCAGGATTCACCATTTCAGGCTCAAACCAAAGACCGAAATCCATTCCTAATTTGTTGACATTTTTAATAAGCTCATCAATGCCATTCGGGAATTTCTTTTTATTTACAAACCAGTCACGAAGACCTGCTCTGTCATTGTTTCTCGCACCAAACCAACCGTGGTCCATAACAAAAAGCTCAACGCCCATTTTAGCTGCAAGTTTTGCCAGTGCTGTCTGATGCTTACAATTAACATCAAATTCGGTTGCTTCCCAAGAGTTATAGAGTACGGGAAGAATTTTGTCGTTAAACTGCTTCGGAAGAACATTGTTGATAGCGAAACGATTCATCTGTCGGCTCATTTCACCAAAGCCATTCATTGAATAGCCACAGTAAGCCACAGGAGTTACAAATGTTTCACAAGGCTTTAAAATATGCTTGAAATCGTGGTCGTTAAGTCCGAGACTTACCCTTGTTGTGTAGAAAAGGTCACGGGAACAAAGCACCTTGAAATTACCACTGTATGCAAGTGTACCGAAATACACATCACCTGAATTTTCGTCAGCGTTCTGATATGCTATGAAATATGGTGACTGATTGTGTCCCGAAGTGCCTCGCTTACTGTCGAATACCAACGCACCACCCTGAAGAGTTGACTCTGTTTCAACATATTCGCCACCCCAACTGCCGTTAGTGTTTTTGAATGTGTATGGGTCTGTTGACGGAAGAGTGAGTTCAGCAGAAAACATTCTGTCAACTGTGATTTCCTCGTCACCTGTGTTTGTAATTTCTGCCCAACGAGTGATAATATCGTCATTGTCCTGAATTTTGTATTTAAGTGCAACCTGCAAAGGGTAATGCTTGTCCTTCAATGTGACGGTGAGAGTGTTGCCGTCAGCCATTGCATCTGTGAATTCAAGGTCGATTTCACGACACTTGTCAGCAAACTGCACTTTCAAGTCACTTTCACGATACATAATTCCACCGAAAACAGTAAATTCCTGCTTCGCCATATCAAGGCTTGTGTGATTTGAGTTTTCGTCCCAGATGGGTTTTACTTCGTAGTCGTTTACATTGCATTTTCTGCCCCAGTGAAGATGACGATTGTTGCCACGTGGGTCAATGCCCAATACATAATGAGTGTTCTTTGTTTCAAGTACAAAAATATTGTCTTTTAAAATTTGAATTGCCATTTTTCCCCCAACTTTCAGGTTCCTGTTATAGGTAAAGTATAACAAGAAAGGAAAATAAATGCAATATGTTTTATAGGTCACCCTGAACGAAATGAAGGGTCTGCTAAAATTACAGCAGAGATTGTTCGCTACGCTCAGAATGACCTATCATTTTGAATTTACAAAATTATACACAAAAGTCCGTTGCAGCCCTCGTTTATGACGCGCTCCAATGTTTCCTGAAATTTCATTCGTGCATCTGTGGGCATATGGTAAAGCTTATTGCGAAGACCTTCGTTGACAAGCTCGTTAAGGGATTTGCCGAAAATGTTTGAGTCCCATATTTTACGCGGGTCATCCTGAAATCCGTCAAGCAGGTATTTAACCAATTCTTCCGATTGGCTTTCGCTGCCTACAATAGGTGCAACCTCTGTTTTTATGTCGGCTCTCATCATATGAATTGACGGTGCAGATGCGCAGAGTCGGACACCATATCGTCCGCCTTGCTTAACAATTTCAGGTTCTTCGAGAGTCAGCTCGTCAATGGTCGGCATAACAATTCCGTAGCCTGTTGTCTGGACTTCTTCAAGGGCAGATTTTATTCGTGAATATTCCTTTTTAACATCTGCAAACTCTTTAAGACAAGACAGTAGTCCCTGCTCATTTTCGATGGAAATGCCCGTCGATTCCTGAATGATTTTGTAGAACAAATCGTTGTTGACGCTGACACTCAACCAGGCGCTTCCAACACTTAAATCCATTGACGAAATTCGTGCATCTGTTATGTGTTCGCATTGACACAACGTGTCGGTCATAGTGCTTATATCTCGCACATAATTTATATCCTCAATGGACTTGATAACACTCTTGTAAATGGCGGATTTAAGCCAATGGTCCTCCGAAAGTCCCACTAACCAGAGTGGCAAATCAACGCCGATTTCCTTAACGGGAAATTCAAAGAGAATCTGTGTGATTATTTCCTTGATTTCATTTTCACTCAGTTCAAGACAGTTGACAGCCATAACAGGCACTTTGTATTTTGCCGAAAGCTGTAACGACATAACCTTCGCCTGTTCACTTTCAGGCTCCATACAGTTGAGAAGCACAACGAAAGGCTTGTTAAGCTCCTTTAATTCTTCAATAACTCGTTCTTCTGCTTCTTCGTATTCGCTTCTCGGAATATCGCTGATGCTTCCGTCAGTTGTTATGACAAGACCGATTGTTGAATGCTCTGTAATAACTTTTTTTGTGCCGATTTCTGCAGCCATATTAAAGGGTATTTCGTTTTCGTACCAAGGTGTTCGCACCATTCTCGGCTGGTCACCCTCAATATATCCCAAGGATGACGGCACAATGTACCCCACACAGTCAATCATTCGTACATTGAAACTTGCATTGTCAGGGAGTGCGATTTTAACTGCATTTTCAGGTATGAATTTAGGCTCGGTAGTCATAATGGTCTTACCTGCAGAGGATTGTGGCAATTCGTCGTTTGCTCTTTCACGGACAGCATTGTCCTCAATGTTGGGTAACACCACTGAGTCCATAAAACGCTTGATAAATGTGGATTTTCCCGTTCTTACAGGACCTACAACACCAATGTAAATGTCACCACCTGTACGAGTAGCAATATCTTTATAAATACTCTGATTGCTCATATTATTCCCTCCGTTTACATTCTTGGAATAAGCAGTTTGCACTTTTCCCTGACAGTTGAATCTGTCAGGTGATTTTCTCGCATAACTGCATCAACCGTTGTGTTGTATTTCTCTGCAATATCCCAGATGGCTTCACCTGACTCTGCAAAATATATTGTCAATGTGGCGGTTTTGATTTTCTTGACTCTGTCCTTGTTAATGTCAAGATGAGTTGTAATCATCTTCTCTTTTTCACAGAAAATGAAGCCGTTTACATTGATTTCAACTCGCACATCAAGTCCGTTGTCACCGTTAAGCACATAACTGAATGCAGAAATGTTACAATGAGGATTGCAGGTTAAAATGAAATCCTCACAAACCGTTTGTTTGCTGTATTCAAAAGGAATTTCCCTTTGAGCAAAGCATATTTCACCGTTGGCATCCTCATAAATTATTTCTGCCATAACCTGACCGTTGACACTACATGAGGACTCGAAAACAGAAAAGCCATATACCATATCTGTGCAGATAAATGAAAGGACTTTTTTAACACTTGCAGAATTGAGATTTACAACACCACGACAAAGGAAGGTGTCGTCAATTTTATCGTGAATTGAAGATGTGTAAATTACTGATTTCTTGATTTCAGTTTCGTATTTTGTGGAATAAGCGTCCTTTATACAAGACAATGATTTTGTTTCATAGCCACAGGCAGAAATGCCCACATAGGCAGTAATATCAACGAGATTTTTATTGCCTGAAAGGTCAAAACGAGGTTTGATTTCAAGGTCGCACACAGTAAGATGTGCGTCAATCTGACAGCTTTCCGTAATGTCAGGCGCTTCTATTATCTGATTGAGATTGATGGAGTTTTCAAGGGTGTAAACCTGATGAGTGTCTGCACCCACAAAGGATGTATGAACATTCAACTGACCTTTTAAAAACAGCTTGTCGGATACGATTTTCAATTCTTCAATCCACGCCCAGCCACAGGCTGAAATCACAGAAGAAACAGGCTCAGGCATATTTCCTGCATCGCAGGTTTCCGTTACGGAAAAGATTTTTTCCACAACTGAAACAAGGTCACAGACTTCACAGCCTTCACTTTTACAGGTTATACCGTCACCTGATGCATCTGTCACCATTTCAATTTGCTTTTTACTGTTGGATTTTGCGAAAACTGTTACTGCACCGTGAATTTCAAATCGTCGTTGACCTGAAACCCTGTGATTTACATAATCGGTTTTAGCACCCACAAAAATTTCTGTGGATGTGTGGTCTGATTTTAACTCAATTTGCTTGGCAAATTGCATACTCTGTTCAAAACAGTGAAGTGTCCCTTGGTCGCTTATGTAGAGCACTCGCACAATACAGCTGCACTCGGCTGTGATTCTGTCACCGTTGACCTGATGGGACTTCACTCCGGGAATACAACTGCATTTAAGTATCTTTACAATGTCAGGTAAATATTCCGGTAATGTGATGTCGCAGTCAATGGCGTGCTCGCCATTACCCTGAAATCCCGTTTCACAAAGGGAAAATCGCTCTTTTTGTATGTTGAATTCCATTGTTATTTCTCCTTTTTCTGCCATTTGTTTCAGTTAAGTTTATGCGGATATAAATTAAAATAGTAGTTTAAATAAAATTTGGAGTTATCGAGGAGTTCCAATTTTTCTCCCTCGTTGAGAGAACGAAAGATTTGTTTTGCATTTTACACTTATAATCCTCCCGACAAATTACAGTTTCCCCACAAAATTGCTTTTTGTATTTTGCTATTTTTCTTCTAATAACTGTTGAAATATAATGCATTGTGTGGTAAAATATACTGAATAAAAATCAGAATGGAAAGGTATGTTTTTATGTCAGGACATTCAAAATGGAGTACAATCAAAAGAAAGAAAGAAAAAACAGATAACGCGAGAGCAAAAGTTTTCACAAAAATTGGTCGTGAAATCGCTGTAGCAGTTAAAGCAGGTGGACCAGACCCTGCAGGTAACTCAAAGCTCAAGGACGTTATTGCAAAAGCTAAGGCTGCAAATATGCCGAATGATAATATCGAAAGAGTTATCAAAAAGGCAGCAGGTGAGGGCAGTGGTGATAACTACGACGAAATCGTATATGAGGGCTATGGTCCGTCAGGTATCGCGATTATCGTTGAAACACTTACAGATAACAGAAACAGAACTGCTGCTGATGTTCGTCACTATTTCGATAAATTCGGTGGCAATATGGGTATGAGTGGTTGCGTGTCATTTATGTTCACTCGTCAGGGTGTAATTCTCTTTGAAAAAGAAGGTATTGACGAAGACCAACTTATGGAAGATGCACTTGAAGCAGGTGCAGTTGACTTTATCGCAGAGGACGAAATCTATGATGTCCGTACAGAAGCAAACGATATGGGTGCTGTTCGTGACGACCTTGAAGCAAAGGGCTACAAATTCGTTTCTGCTGAAGTTGAATATGTTCCAAGCACATATACAACTCTCACAAACCCGGACGACATCAAGAACATGGGCAGAATGCTTGAAATGTTTGAAGAAAATGATGACGTACAAAATGTTTACCATAACTGGGAAAACGAAGACGATTACGAAGGATAATTGTGGTCTTTTTGCGAAATTCCGTTTTTTCACCCTCGACTTACACTCGTAAGCCTTCGGTCTCAAAAACATAATTTCATCAAAAATACCTACAATTCTCAGGCAGGCTTCCACGCCTGCAAAAAACCAAATTACGCGTAGTGGCAGGCTTCCACGCCTGCAAAAAATAAAATTATGAAAAATTTCCGTAAAAATATTCGTTTAAAAGGCTATGATTACAGTCAATCCGGATTATATTATGTTACTGTTTGCACAAACTTCAAAGAAAAGATTTTGTGGAAAGATATAGTTGATGACAATGTAATTTTATCGTCAGTTGGGAAAGCAGTTGAAGATTGCATTATTTTTATTGACTCCAATTATGAAAATGTTGTAATTGACAAATATTGTATTATGCCAAATCACATACATTTGATTGTAGATTTGGGAATGAGCGAGAGCAGGCGTGGAAGCCTGCCACTACGCGAGTTGGAGAATCAGAATAATATTGAATTGCATAATGTAATTGGTAGAATGAAATCATATACTACAAGACAATACAGGATACTATCGGGAAATCCAAAAGCGATTTTATGGCAACGTAATTTTTATGAACATGTTATTCGTAATGATGAGGATTATGCTGAAAAGTGGAAATATATTGACGAAAATGTGTTGAAATGGAATTTGGATTTCGATTATTAATTTATGAAACAATATGATTACCTAATCGTGGGTGCGGGGCTTTTTGGTTCGGTGTTTGCCCACGAAGCCACAAAAAAAGGCAAAAAGTGCCTTGTGATTGAAAAAAGAAATCATACGGGTGGTAATATCTACTGCGAAACTGTGGAAGATATTACCGTTCACAAGTACGGAGCACATATTTTCCACACAAGCAACAAGCGTGTCTGGGATTATGTGACTTCACTTTGTGATTTCAATGATTTTATAAACACTCCAATGGCAAATTACGAGGGAAAACTTTATAATCTGCCATTTAATATGAACACTTTTTCACAGATTTTTGGTGTTACAACGCCTGAAGAGGCAAAGGCTGTAATTGATGAACAGCGTGCCGAAATCGTGGGTGAGCCAAAAAATCTTGAGGAACAGGCAATAAGCCTTGTTGGTCGTGAGATTTACACAAAGCTTGTAAAGGGTTATACGGAAAAGCAGTGGGGACGCGATTGCAAGGATTTACCTGCATTTATAATAAAACGTTTGCCTGTCCGTTACACTTATGACAACAACTATTTCAACGACACTTATCAGGGAATTCCAATAGGTGGCTATAATGTGCTTATTGACAAGCTTTTAGAAGGTGTTGAAGTTCGTCTTAATACGGATTTTCTCGAAAACAAAAATGAATATCTGTCAATGGCTTCAAAGATTATCTACACAGGTACAATAGATAGTTACTTTGACTATTCTTTGGGTGAGCTTGATTATCGCAGTTTGCGTTTTGAAACCGAAACACTTGATGTTAAGGAATTTCAGCCTGTTGCCGTTGTGAATTACAATGAAAGACAAGTGCCATATACACGAATTATTGAGCATAAGCATTTTGAATTCGGTACTCAGCCGAAAACTGTAATCACCCGTGAATATCCTGCCGATTGGCAAAAGGGTGACGAGCCGTATTATCCCGTCAATGATGACAGAAATAACGGTCTTTATGAACAGTACAAATGCTTTGCCGACAATGAAAAAAATGTGATTTTCGGTGGCAGATTAGGACAGTACAAATATTACGATATGGATAAATGCATTGAGTCTGCGTTGACTCTCTGTGAGGAGGAATTGGGTAATGAGTGATATTAAAATCACAGCCATAATGCCGGTCTATAACGTGGAAAATTTCATAGGAAAATGTATTGAAAGCCTTCAGGCACAGACTCTTACAGATTGGGAGCTTATTGCTGTTGACGACGGTAGTCCCGATAATTCAGGTGCTATCTGTGACGCCTATGCATTAAACGACAGTCGAATCAAGGTTATTCACAAGGAAAACGGTGGTGCGCCATCTGCCCGTAATACTGCAATTCCAATGGCTCGTGGTGAATACCTTTATTTCGTGGATTCCGACGACTGGGCTGAGCCTACAATGTTCGAAGAAATGTATAATATGGCAAAGAAAAACAACGCTCAGCTTGTTGTTGCAGGGTTTTATATTGACACATATTATTCCGATACGGAGTTTTATACTCAGGAGCAGACTTTACCTTCAAGGGAATTTTCATCACAGCGTGAATTCCGTGAGTATGCTCATAAAATGTTTGATAAAAATCTACTCTACACTCCTTGGAACAAGCTTTTCGAGAGAAAGTATATAATGGACAATGATATCCGTTTCAAAAACACATTCTGGGACGATTTTCCGTTTAATCTTGATGTTGTCCGTAATGTGGAACGAGTAGTTTTAATGGAAAATAAATACTATCACTTTATGAGAGCAAGAAGTGATAGCGAAACTGCAAAATATCGCAGTGACATGTACGAAAAAAGAGAAAAAGAACACGGCTGGATGCTTGAATTGTACAAGTATTGGAATGTTCAGAGTGACGAAAGTCAGGAAATGATTTACCGCCGTTATATTGAACGAGTGGTAGGTTGTATTGAAAATGTAACCAATTCTGCCTGTACTCTCTCATTTAAGGAGAAAATGCAGGAGATAAAAAATATGATTACAAGTGAAAATGTGCGGGAAGCATTAAAAATTGCAAAACCAAATTCGCTTGTAATGAAACTTATGCTTATTCCGATTAAGCTTAAATTCACATTCCTGACATACCTTGAAGGTGCATTTATCTCAAGGGTAAAATCAGGAAATGTAAAATTATTTGCTAAACTCAAAGCAAATCGATAAGAGGTAATACAATGTCTTTAAAAGATAAAAAATTATTCTTACTTGATATGGACGGAACAATTTATGAGGGTGCTCGTCTTTTTGAATGTGTAAACGAATTCCTTGCATATATCGACAGCATCGGTGGACAGTATGTGTTCATTACAAACAATTCATCCCGTTCAGTCAAGGATTATGTTATAAAGCTTTCAAATATGGGAATTAAGGTGACTGAGGATAATTTCTTCACATCTTCTCAGGCAACTGCACTTTATCTCAACAAGCACTTCCCGAACAAGAAGATTTACTGTATGGGAACAAAGTCAATGATTGCTGAAATGGAAAAATACGGTGTCAATATCACAACTGAGGCAGATGAGGATACTGACTGTATCTGTGTCGGTTATGATACTGAACTTACATATAAAAAGCTGTGGGATGTGTCATATTTGTTGCAGACAAAAAAGGACATTCCTTATATTGCAACAAACCCAGACAGAGGTTGTCCTACTGAATTCGGTCTTGTGCCTGACTGCTTTGCAATGTGCGAGGCAATTAACTATGCAACAAATCGCAGACCACTTTATATCGGTAAGCCTGACGGATTTATGATTGACTTTTCCGTTGAACGTTCCGATTTCACAAAGGAAGAAACTGTTGTAATTGGTGACAGACTTTATACTGATATTGCATCAGGATACAATGCAGGTGTTGACACAATCTGTGTCTTAAGTGGCGAAAGCACAATGGACGACATTAACAACAGTGAAATCAAACCGACTTATGTCCGTCAGGATATCAAAGAAATACTTAAAGAGTTACAGGAGTAATGACTATGGAATATGATGCATTTGATGCGGGAATTGAACTTGGTGGACTTCGTAGCCGTGACGATATAAGACTTCTTGTCTGTTATCTTCTTAAAAGTATTGACGCGCCGATGACACGACAGATGCTCAATGATGCTATGCAGGAGGACGGTCTTGCAAACTTTTTTGAGGTTGGTCAGGCAATCGAAGAACTTTTGAAAACAGGCAACATCACAGCCGATATTCTCGATGATGAAGAGGTTATAACTGTGACAGAAAAGGGTAGGGACGCTGCTGAACTTTTACAGACAAGCCTTCCTCGTACTGTCCGTGAAAAGGCTGTGAATTCTGCAATCCGTCTTACAACAAAGGCAAAGGTTGAACGCGAAAATAAAATTGAGGTCAAAAAGGAAGACGACGGTGGCTATACAATCACATTTTCACTTTTTGACCGTGACACAGAAATGATGAAACTGTCAATTTATGTTGTTGACAGTTTGCAGTTAGAAACAGTAAAACAAAATTTTATAAATGACCCTGTTAAGGTGTATTCATCAATAATAACTTCACTTACGGTGTAATTGTTATGGATTTGCCAAAGAGAAAACATCCAAGACTAAAAAACTATGACTACAGTAGCAACGGATATTATTTCATTACATTTTGTATTGAGAATCCAAAGGTTACGTTGTCTACGGTAAGGCGGAATTTTGACCGACCAACCGATGGTTCAGTTATGGTAGGGCGGGGTCTTGACCCCGCCGTAGTAACGTTGACAGACTACGGAAAAATCGTTGAAGAGGAAATTCTGGATGTTCAGGATAAATATGAAATTGTAAAAATTGATAAATATTGTATTATGCCGAATCATGTTCATCTGATTATAATTATAGATGACTATGGTGTTTCGGCGGGGTCAAGACCCCGCCCTACCGTTCCTGATTTAATGAGAATTATTAAATCAAAATCGGCAAGACGGTTTAATCAGCTTGATAATACACCCGGAAGAAAGGTGTTTCAAACATCTTATATGGATGAGATAATCGGTAGTGTAAAGTATTACCAAGAGGTATGGCGTTACATTGACGAAAATCCTATAAAATGGTTAATAACAAAGCAAATAATCTAAAGGAGATAAATAATATGTCCAAGGAACTTGAAAAACAGTATAATCCGAAGAACGTTGAAGACAGGATTTACAAAACCTGGCTCGACAACAAATACTTCCACGCAAAGCGTGAGGAAGGCAAAAAGACTTACACTATTGTAATTCCACCACCAAACATCACAGGTCAGCTTCATATGGGCCATGCTCTTGATAACACATTACAGGATATTCTTATCCGTTATCACAGAATGGCAGGTTACGACACACTCTGGTTGCCTGGTACTGACCATGCATCTATCGCAACTGAGGCAAAAATCGTTGAAACAATGCGTAAAGAAGGCATCTCTAAAGAAGATTTAGGTCGTGATGGCTTCCTCACTCGTGCTTGGGACTGGAAAAAGCAGTACGGTGGCAGAATTATCGAACAGTTAAAGAAACTCGGTTCGTCATGCGACTGGGACAGAGAAAGGTTCACTCTTGACGAAGGTTGCAGTAAGGCTGTCAATGAAGTTTTCTGTCGTCTTTATGAAAAAGATTTAATCTATCGTGGTAACCGTATGGTTAACTGGTGTCCATGCTGTAACACATCAATTTCTGACGCAGAAGTTGAATACGAAGAACAGGACGGTAGTTTCTGGCACCTTCTTTATACAGTTAAGGAAACAGGCGAGCAACTTGAACTTGCTACAACTCGTCCTGAAACAATGCTGGGTGATACAGCAGTTGCCATTAATGTAGCTGACGAAAGATATAAGCATCTTCACGGTTGTCATGTAATTCTTCCTTTACTTAACAAGGAAATTCCAATTGTTTGTGACGAACACGCTGATATGACAAAGGGTACAGGTGTTGTTAAAATCACTCCTGCTCACGACCCTAACGACTTTGAAGTAGGTCAGAGAAATAACCTTCCTATTGTTCGTACATTTACTTATGACGGTCATCTTACAGGTGCAGAGGACAAGAGAATTGCCGACGAGCTGATTTCTAGTGGTCGTGCTACTGAAAACGAACCTGAAGTTCTTGACTGTGGCAAGTACGCAGGTATGACAACAATGGAAGCAAGAAAAGCAATTCTTGAGGACCTTAAAGCAGGTGGCTATCTTAAGGAAGTTGAACCTCGTAAGCACGAAGTTGGTACTTGCTATCGTTGTCATAATACAATTGAACCAATGGTTTCAAAACAGTGGTTCGTTCGTATGGTTCCTCTTGCAAAACCTGCAATTGAAGCTGTTGAAAAAGGCGAAACAAAGTTCATTCCTGAACGCTTTACAAAGAACTACCTTAACTGGATGAACGGTACTCGTGACTGGTGTATTTCCCGTCAGTTATGGTGGGGACACAGAATTCCTGCATGGTACTGTGACGACTGTGGTGAAACAGTTGTTACAAAGGATGGAATCTCTGCTTGTCCAAAATGTGGTAGTAGGAATATCCGTCAGGATGAAGATACTCTTGACACTTGGTTCTCATCAGCACTCTGGCCATTCTCAACACTTGGTTGGCCTGAACAGACAGAGGATTTGAAGCACTATTACCCAACAAATACACTCGTAACAGGTTACGATATTATCGGTTTCTGGGTATCCCGTATGATTTTCTCTGCTCTTGAATACACAGGACAAGTTCCATTTGATACAGTTCTTATTCACGGTCTTGTTCGTGATGCTCAGGGTAGAAAAATGTCAAAATCTCTTGGCAACGGTATTGACCCACTTGAAATTATCGACCAGTATGGTGCTGATGCATTAAGATTTACTCTTGCAACAGGTAACAGCCCGGGAAATGATATGCGTTTCTCTGACGAAAAGGTTGAAGCAAGCCGTAACTTTGCTAACAAAATCTGGAATGCTGCTCGTTTCATCCTTATGAATCTTGATGAAAATGAATATGCACCTTATGTTCCAAAGAATCTTGCTATCGAAGATAAATGGATTTTATCTAAGTACAACGACCTTGTTAAGGATGTTACTGATTCACTTGAAAAGTTTGAATTAGGTATGGCAGTACAGAAACTTTACGACTTTATCTGGGACGTATTCTGCGACTGGTATATCGAAATCGCAAAAATCCGTCTTAACGGTGAATGCGCAACTGCAAAGGCAACTGTTAAAGCAGTTCTCGTCTATGTAATGTCAAATACACTCAAACTCTTACATCCGTTTATGCCATTTATCACAGAAGAAATCTGGCAGACACTTCCACACGATGGTGACTCAATTATGGTGTCGGATTGGCCTGTATTTACTGATGACCTTTCATTTAAGGCTGACGAAGCAGAAATGGAAAAGGTTATGACTGCTATCAAGGCTGTTCGTAACCGTCGTGCAGAAATGAATGTTCCACCATCAAAGAAAGCAAAGATTTTCATTGAAACTGCTTATGAAAAGACATTCTCAGAGGGTGCTAACTTCTTCGTAAGACTTGCATCAGCTTCTGAAGTTGAAATCGTTAAGGGATACGAAAATGATGAGGCTGTGGCTATTATCACAGAAGATGCAAGACTCTTTATCCCAATGGACGAGCTTGTTGATTTCAAGGCAGAATTAGAACGCCTTCAGAAGGAAAAAGCAGGTGT
>JAZSDZ010000150.1:0-41767 GCA_045531435.1 Candidatus Fimenecus sp. | reverse complement strand
ATGCATAAATACTGCATAAAGCGTAGATTTTTTGGTATTTTATGGTATAATTTGATGCATTTGTAATTGATTTATACATAGCCAATTTTCATGAGCTTACCGACGCCTATTTAGAGGCCGCTGACATAAATCAAGACGGATTAATTAATGATTTAGATTACAAACTTTGTGTTGATATAAGTTCATTGAAAATTAACGGATATTAAATACAAACCGTAATTATTAAGAAATATATGAGGTGATGTTTTTTGGAAAGACAAAATTTAGGTGAAAAAGTCACCGTTAAAGGTGTTATATTATTAATTTTACTTATTTCTTTTTTGATTGGGTTATTTTTGCTAATTATCAATATTGGCGAGAATAAAACTTCGCCTACCAATGAGCAGGTGCATACAGCTTTAGAAAATCAAGGATTTTTTCCGCGTGATTTTACAGAAGAATATATTGAGGAATATCCCGATCGAAAAATAGTTTCTGTTATCGGACATCGCAATGGAGAAATGAGAATTGAATTTTTCGAATTAGAAGATAGCAAATCAGCTCGTACAATATATTCCATAATTGATCAAATTATAATTGATGCTAAAGGAAACGATCGTAGAGCGGACCGCAGAACAAGTATGCAATCATATGCTATTCACACATATTATGTCGACGATAAAAATTATTGGCTTGCACGAATTGACAATACTGTTATATATGGTTTCTGTTATGATGATGACTATGAGAAATTGTTAACTGTAATGACTGAATTAGGATATACGGACTAACAGGAGAGTAATATGACATTAGAACAACAATTTAATTTATGACAATTTACTTTATTTGTTTCATACCGATTACATATTTGAGTTTTCATTGGGGTATATGTATTAATGTGTGAAACTGTCGGTAAAACAGTTAAAGAAGTCAGAGAAATGAAAAAGGAAATTTTAAGGAGCACAGCAAATCGCCAAATTCAATTTGCAACATATATGGAAAAGGGTTGTGCTGATATAAAAATACAGATTACTCCCCAAGATTTATACGATATATCCTCTAATAAATGTTATATTAGCATTCTTAGCATTTTTTAGATTTAGTTTTTCTCTTATAAGACCATTTTTGCAGTTTGGAATTATTTTTGTTCCAGCAATGGTGATTTGCAGTCAAATAGCAAGGATAATATATAAATATAAATCCAATTAATTTCATACTATTTTATTTAAGTTTAAAATTCACATTCTAACATCCTAAAAACAACCTGATTATAAATAACTTATTGTTGATAATTTTCTGAAAATAGTTTATAATGACAATAATTATACTATTATGGTGTATTGTGTGCATCTGTACTTCAATACCAATATAAAGAAAGATGACTGATTTATGTTTTCAAGATTAAAAAAGCTTTTTAATGAATTGAGCAGTTGGGAAGAAAGTAAATCACTTTTCAAATGGATTTTTAATATTGGCAAGGATTTTAAGAGATATATTCTCGGCTTCCTTATTATCAACACAATCACTATGCTTATTTCTATCGGCAGTGCTGTTGCGGGTAGATATGTTGTTGATGCTGCCACAAGTTTCAAGACTGATTTGTTTTTCAAATACATAATCATTATGCTTTCCACAACGATATTGAATATCATCATATCATCTGCATCAACCATGTTTTCAAGTTATGTAAATGAAAAATTTGCGTTTGGTATCCGTGCGAAGCTTTTTGACCGTATTCAAAGAAGTGTATGGGACAAAGTAACAAAATATCATAGTGCCGATATGCTTGCAAGATTATCAGCCGATGTTGATACCATTGCAAAAACAATTATCGGTCTTTTACCAAGCATTATTGTCACCTGCTGTCAACTTGCAATCGTACTTGTAATCCTCATTTCCAATGACCCTATGCTTACAATCATGGGTCTTATTATCGGACCACTCGGTGTTATTGCCTCATTATGTCTTCGAAAAAAATACAGTTATTACCAGAGAAAACTTCGTGAAACGCGTTCGGAATATTATGCATTTATGCAGGAGTCCTTTTCAAATGTTAACGTTGTAAAGACCTTCCAGCTTGAAGATAAGAACAATAATAATTTCAAAAATATTCGTGACAGACGAATGAATCTTGTTCTCAAGACAGCAACTCTCAGTAGTGTTATGAGTTCATTTATGCGCCTTGTGTATAGCATCGGATATGTTGCAACATTCTCATGGTGTGCATACAGACTCACTTCGGCAGAAACGTTTATCGACCCGTTTGGTATGGAAGCAACTACATATACATATGGTACAATGACACTTTTCCTTTCTCTTGTAGGACAGCTACAGAGTTCTATTAAAGCTCTTGGCCATGTTGTACCTGAGTTATATTCACTTGTGGTTAGTGCAAAGCGTGTGCGTGAAATTTCCGATATTGAAACAGAGGAATATAAGGATATTGAAAAAATGCCATCAAAAATCAGCCTCTCTGCTAAAAATGTTTCATTCACATACGACGATGACGAAAGACTTGTTCTCAACAATCTTTCATTTGACATTCCTGCTAACTGCAGGGTTGGTATTGTGGGTTCATCCGGTGCAGGTAAAACAACATTTATAAGGCTTTTACTTTCACTCTTAAAGCCTAACAATGGCTCACTTGAATATATTGATGAAAACGGAAACGCAGAATATGCATCCCCTTCTACAAGACGATTTATTTCTTATGTGCCTCAGGGCAACACACTTATGTCAGGTACTGTAAGGTCAAATCTTCTTGCCGGTTTTCCTGATGCCACTGAAGAAGAAATATGGGAAGCACTTGAAATGGCAGATGCAACTGAATTCCTTAAAAAAATGCCTGAAGGTATTGATACTGTTCTTTCTGAAGGTGCAGGCGGACTTTCTGAGGGTCAGGCACAGCGTGTGTCAATTGCTCGTGCGTTACTCCGTAAAACTCCTGTTCTTATTCTTGATGAGGCAACCTCTGCACTTGATGAAAAAACAGAAAGAAAGATATTTGAACGAATCTCTCATGAAAAGAACAGAACTTGTTTCATTATTACACATCGCAGTTCAATGCTAAAATACTGTGACAAAATTCTTGAGATAAATGCTGATGGTACAGCAGATTTAAGAGATTCAGAGTAAAAAATACGAAAGAATGGCAGGAAATGATTTTCCTGCTATTTTTATATCTTGTAATATTTTAATATAAATGGTAAAATAGCAACAAGGAGTTGATTTTATGAAAAAGAAAATTTTAATTATTGTATTGACTCTTGTGCTTATTGGTGGTACTATTACATTTCCATTTGTAAGATTTATGGTTGACCCTAAGGATACCAAAGAGTTTTATATGTCAAGTGTTTCTCTCAGTTTTTATAAAAACACTGTTGAAACTGCAATTCCACAAACTGAACTTTACAATATAATCAAAAACCATTTTGAGTCCCCTCTTGCTGATGGCAAAACTGAAAAAAAAGCAATCATTATTGGTTATGATGGTTGTCGTGCTGATGTACTTAAACTTGCGGAAGGTGGAATTAAATACCTTATAAATGCTGGAAACCCACTTTATTTCTCATATTGTGGTGGTGTTAATTATCCCGAAAAGAATACACAAGATACATCAACTGCCCCTGGTTGGTGCTCAATTCTTACAGGTGTATGGGCTGACAAGCACGGTGTAACAGCAAATGACATCACAAAATCTATGGAGTACAAAACTCTACTCACATCTCTTGTTGAAGAAAAGACTATTGACAGTTCAACATTTATAACAAAATGGAAAGGTCATTTTGACAGAGATAATGCTACATATCTTGAAGAAAAGACATACTGTGAAGAAAACAACCTTAATGTATCTTTCAACAGATGTGAAGATGACAAGGCATCACATGAATTTACATTAAATGAAATCGGTAAAAAAGACTGTGCTGATTTTATGTTTGTTATTTACGAACACACTGACGCAGCAGGTCACAACACAGGATTTACATACAATAATCCAAAATACAGAAATGCGTTTGTTGAAATGGACAACTACGGTCTTGAAACTATCAAGGCAATTGAAGCAAGAGAAACATATGATACAGAAGACTGGCTTATTATCATTACAGCTGACCATGGTGGAATAAGAACCGATCACGGTGGTGACAGTATTCAGGAAAGAATCACATTCATTATAATGAACAAGGAATTTTAAAATGAAAAATCTTACTTTTGAACAGTTGTACAATGCTAAATTCAGCCTTTTTGCAAGAAATCCCATTCTTAAAAATCCTCTGAATAGTTTTGTTGTTGCCGACCCAAGTGTTTTGACACCTGATATTTCCCACGACGGCAAATGGCACTTGTTCTGTCACACATTTTTCGGTGTTTACAGATATGAAGGTGCTGACGGAATAAACTTTAAGAATACAGGTAAGATTGTTAATCGTGCAATGCGACCGAATATCAACTATATCAACGGAAAATACTATCTTTTTTATGAGAGAACACGACCTGTGATTTTTAATCTTTTAAGCCTTATTGGTGCAAAGTGGAAATCGGAAATTTTCTGTGTTGAATCAACTAATCTTAAGGATTGGTCCTCACCTTATCTTGTAATCGGAAAAACCCGTGATTATGAGGAATGTAAACAAGGAATTGCAATTTCAAACCCATTTTTAATGAATACTGAAAACGGTTACAGAATGTATTATTCCTGTGGACAAACTTTCATTAAAGATTGCGGTTTTTGTGAGCCGACACATATAAGTTTTGCAGAGAGCAAAAACATTACAAGCGAATATATTTCAAAAGAAAATCCCATTATAAGTCCTGATAAAAATATTGAATACCTTAACCTTTGTTCAGGTTGTTTAAAGGTATATAAGCTGAAAGATTGCTACATAGGACTTCAAAACGGTCTTTTTGAAGAAAACGGAAAAAGCCACTCTGCAATTATGCTTTTAAAGTCTGACGACGGAATAAAATTTGAGCTTGTAAAACCATTTTTAGTGCCACAGATACAAGGCAACAGCCATTGGATGGCTCAGTATGTCTATGCCTGTTGCCTCACCTATTACGATGGTAAATTAAGGCTTTATTTCAATGCGAGAAACGTGTCAAACAACCTGACAGGTAGGGAATGTATAGGAATTTTTGAGGCTGAAGTATAAATATCTATAAAAATACTTGACAAACACCTCCTACAAGTGTAGTATGTAATTAGATACTACAAGTGTAGGAGGTTTTTATTATGAACTTATCAGAAAGAGAATGGACTGTGCTTAATGCACTTTGGGAAACTGACGGTGCAGAGTTGGGTGAGCTTGTTAATGCTCTATACCCGCAAACCAAGTGGAACAGAAATACAGTTCTCACCTACCTCACCCGAATGGAAACAAAAGGATTGGTGAAAATTGATAAAAAAGTTTCACCTCACCTTTACCATGCAACAGTTGACCGTGAAAGCTGTCAGCAAAAAGAACGACAAAGTTTTTTAAATCGTGTTTACAGCGGTTCAACAGGAGATTTAATCGCAGCATTTTTAAAGGAAGAACGCATTTCACAGGAGGAAATTGAAAACCTACGCAGAATTCTTGACGATATGGAGGTGTAAATTATGTTTGATATTTGGGGATTTCTTTTACAGACTCTTACCGTTTCAGGCGTTGCAGTATTGCTTTTGGTAGTTAAATCACTTTTAAAAGACAAGCTGCCTCCAAAATGGCATTTTGCCGTATGGAGTGTTCTTGGAATTATGATTTTATTCCCTGCAGGAATATTCAGCAGATTCGCACTATTTAATTGGCAGACTGTCGTTGAATTTTTAAAACTTCTTATGAAAGATTACAGTTTTACAAGAGTGTTGTTCCCAATTCCAATTATCAAAGATGTTCCGCATAGTCTTGCTGAATGGATTTTTCTTATATATGCTATGGGTGTAGTCGTTAGCTTTTTGGTATATCTCATATCATACATAAAACTTAGTCTTGTGTTACGCAAAGGCAAAGCACCTGATATTGAAACAATTTCAACTATCAATACTATCGGGCATAAATACAAAATAAAACCTTGTAAAATCATTGAAATTTCAGGTCTTCCAAGTGCATTTGTCTGTGGTATTATACGACCTGTTCTCGTTATTCCTGAAAAACAGCTTGATGAAAAAGTAATTCTTCACGAACTTTTTCACCTTAAAAATAAGGACACCTTCTGGAGTATGGTAGTATGTTGTCTTCGTTGTATTCATTGGTGTAATCCACTTATAAACTATTGTGCAAATCTTGCCATTAACGATATGGAATCACGATGTGACCAGTTTGTGCTCGAACAGCTTGAAGGTGAAGAACGCAGAGATTACGGCATTATTCTCCTTTCAATGTCGAACGAACGATTTGCAAAGACTCCCGGTAGCACTTGTATAAATAACGGTGGTAAAAACATCCGTGAACGAATTGAAGCTATTGCAAGATTTAAAAAATATCCCGTCGGAATGAGTCTTGTTTCCGTTTGTGTTGTTATCGTACTCGCCTTTTCTCTTATGGTAGGTGTTCAGGCAACGGATATTCCTGATTCACATAAAACTGATAAATGGTCATTTGCAAAGGCAAAAAGTTCATATTGCACAACTTATGCAGGTGCAGTTGACACTTATGCAAAGGCTGTGAATATGGAGAGTATAAATTACAGAATGATGTGTGCACCCGAAGATATGCAAGTTGGACTTAGTGAATCTACAGACATCAAATGGGAGTCAGGACTTTCAGGTTCAGCTGAAAGCTCCAATTACTATATATTTAATCTTGAAATGCCACAGAAAGATGTGTATGAAGGACTTCTTGTAATGAAACTTGTTAATACACCTGACGGTTATGAATGGGTAGAAGGAAAGCATTATCTCGCACATCAGAACATCCGTGTTTATAAAGAAAACGGTCGTTGGGTTGTTACTCCGTTAAGTGACTTTGCTTACACATGCACCGACCGAAATTTAGGCAGATACGGTTGTCTTGACCTTCCTGCAATTACTTATACAGATACCGTGTCTGATTATAAAGTCGATATTACTTTCCAAACTATATATGTAATTGACAACCAAACAGAAACTACAAACAACAGTGCTTTTTCATCATTATATGGACCATCATGGACATTCAACAGTGTGCCTATCCCTGATGCTGAATTCAGTGAAGCATACGACAGTCAGGAAACCAATTTCACTCATCTTGGTACACAGGAAGAAAGAGATTTAATTAACAGAATCGGTATTTCCGTTGTATCCGTTTATCCGGGTCAGGAAAGACCTGATAAACTGACTCCTGCTAAAGGTTCTTTAGATACATCATCCTCAAGCACAGATGGAACGAGTTTTGCTGTTAGAAGTACAGACTTTGACTGGGGTAATTCAATCACCTTAACAGGTGGCGGAGGTGGAGGTACATACAGTCACTTAATAAATCTGGAAACTCCTGAATATTATGTTGCAGACTTATATATAAACAATGAATTGGTTGCACAAATGGAACTACATTTGCAAGAGGAGGAATAAAAAATGACAGATTATACAAAAGTGTATAACGGTATTTCAAAAGTTTTTTGGGCACATTTTTTCTTATTCTTCAACTTTTCTATTAATATTGGTGGTGTTTCAATTTCAATTATACCTTCATTTATATCATATATCTTCTTTTTCGGTGCAATCCAATTACTTAAAGACGAAGAAAGAGAGCTTTCATTATTAAAACCATTGTGTACGATTTTGGGAATATGGGTAGCAATACAATGGTTAGCTTCTTGTGTGGGTTACAGCTTTGGTGGTAAATGGCAATTCCTTACCCTGATACATGGCTTGTTGGGATTGTATTTCAACTTCCAATTTATTACAAATCTTGCTTCAATTGCAACAAAGTATCAAAAAGAAGGCTGTGATTATGATAAAAAACTGCTTAAATACAGAACAATCGAAGTTATTGTTCAGAGCGTATTTTTGATTTATACAAATCTTACTTTTCTCTCAACTGAAGTATTATTAGGAATATCCAGTGTTGTTGGTATTGTTTCATTTATCATTAATCTTTATGCAGTTATAATTCTCAATGCATTAAAGAAAAATCTAAAAACTGTTGATGAAAATGCAGATGACAGTTCCATAGAAATATCAGAAATATAAACATTTTCAGCGGTAGGGTTTCTTACCGCTGATTTTCATTGACAAACAGTTTTATTGATGATAAATTATAATTTGTCGGGATTAGTTAATTGGTATGTCATTCTGAGCGAAGCGAAGAATCTATAGTAAAGTAGCCTATCAGCCAACAGAGATTCTTCGTCGTTTTACTCCTCAGAATGACACAAAGCATATCGACAAACTCCAATTTATCCGATAGAACTAAAAGGTGTTTAATATGAAAAAAGGTAAAAAAGCGTTAAAGATTATCAGCTCAGTTGCATTGGCTGTTGTAGTTGGTGCAGGTATATGGCAGATTGGTGTGCATCAACAATCAAAGAAATACAATATGATTACTCTTGACACAAGTAATGTGCCATCCCCTGTTACAACTCCTGTTAAAGAAGATGACATTCAGTTAAGTGAAGTCAAAATGCACTATGTTGTATATGGCGAAAAAGGTCATCCACTTATTCTCGTACATGGAAATGGTGGAAGTCAAAATTCTCTTAAAGAGGCAGCGACATACCTTGCCAATGATTACACAGTTTATGTGATTGAAAGTCGTTGTCACGGGCAAAGCAGTGACCCAGGTGTAATATCTTATGACCTTATGGCAAAAGACATAAAAGAATTTATTGAAGCTATGAATCTCTACAAACCATTTCTTATGGGACATAGTGATGGTGGAATAAATGCTCTCACAGTTGCTTATACATATCCTGATTTGCTTGGTGGATTTATCTCTTGTGGTGCAAACACAACACCTGAAACATTCAAGCCATATTTTACAATCGGTGTTAAAGTTCTCGATACATTTAAGCCGAACAAACTCAATGATATGATGCTCACATTACCACAGATAACTACTGAATTGCTTTCAAAAATCACTTGCCCTGCATATATTGTCGCAGGTGAATTTGATATAATGTGGCTTTCGGATTCTGTGCTTATTTATGACAGTATCAAGGACAGTAAAATTGCCATTATCAAAGGTGCTGACCATTCATCTTACATTTCACAGGATGGAAAGCAAGCATATGTTCTTGCAAAAGATTTTTTCAGTACAATTGAACAATAAATATTTACAGAGGGTAAGCATACCCTCTTTTTTCTTCACTTTATGAAATTGTGTACATTTTCGTTTCCCCTCTTGTTTTTTAATTATAATGAATTGGTAAACAAATCCGATAAGGAGGTTTTTATTAAAAAAATGCAAAAGATTCTGGCAATAGTTCTTGCAATTGTTATGACAGCTTCTTGTTTCTCAATTGCTGCTCTTGTTGTTAGCAGCGATGTCCCTGCCCACATTATTGCAATGTCAAGTCAGGTTGCAGTCAAGCTTGAGCAGGAAGGTATTGTTCTTCTTAAAAACTAAGACAATGTTTTACCACTTGGTAACAAGTAAGTAAACATCTTCGGTACCGGTTCTGTTATGCCATTTTTAGGTGGTGCAGGTTCAGGTGCTATCACAATTGATGAGCCGGTTACATTCTACGAAGCAGTTGATGACAATAAAGGCATTCCTTGAGCCGAATGAAGATGCACCATATCTTACTGACCTTATCGTTAAACCTGAGAAATGGGATTGGTCAGCACCTTATTTTGTAGCAAATATCAAATTCATTTTCGGTAATGTTGTTAACACTGTAATTCTTGTTGTAAGAGTTATTATGTAAATTTTTTGACGGTAGGTATCCCCTACCGTCTTTTTTGTTTAACCTATTGAATTTTCTTTTTAAAGAGTATATAATAACTTTGATAAATTTATAACAAAGCGAAAGAGGTTGTTTGTATGGCAAGATATGCAATTTATGGTGCAGGTTCTTTAGGTACTGTGCTTGGTGCATTCATCACAAAAAATGGTGGTCAGGTTGACCTTATCAATCGTAACAAAGCACATGTTGAAGCACTCAACGCAAAAGGTGCAAAAATTATCGGTACGGTTGATATGTTAGTTCCTGTCAAGGCAATTACTCCTGACCAGATGGAAGGAAAATATGATGTTATTGTTCTTCTTACAAAACAGTTATTCAACAAAGAAGTTGTAACAATGCTTAAGGATTTCCTTACTGATGATGGTGTTGTTGTAACACTCCAGAATGGTATTCCTGAGCCTGGAATTGCTGAAATTATCGGTACTGAACACACAATGGGCTGTGCAGTTGAATGGGGTGCAGCACTTATTGAACCGGGTGTTTGTGAGCTTACTAGTGACAAGGATTCACTTTCATTCCATATGGGCAAAATGGACGGAATCACAGATGCACAGTTCAATAAGGTTAAGGCTTTACTCGAAATGATGTGTCCTGTTCATGAAGAAGAAAACCTTATGGGTGCTCGTTGGTCAAAGCTTTTAATTAACTCTACTTTCTCAGGTCTTGGTACTGTTATGGGCGGCGTTTTTGGTGATGTTACTGAAGACAAGGACGGTCAGAAGGTTGCTGTTCGTTGCATGAAGGAAATCATTGATGTTGGTCACGCTTCAGGCATTGAATTTGCTCCTGTTCAAGGTAAGAACATCGTTGGACTTTTCTATTGGAAAGGTGCTATTAAACGCACTTTCGCTCAAATCCTTCTTCCTATTGCTCTTAAAAAGCACAGAGATATTGAACCATCAATGCTTCAGGATTTAAAGAAAAGCAAACCTTGCGAAGTCGATGCAATCAATGGTGTTGTTTGTGATTTCGGCAAAAAATACAATGTCAAAACACCTATCAATGACAGAATCGTTGAGGTTATCAAAAAAATTCAGAATGGCGAATTAAAGGCTGAAAAAAAGAACATTCACCTTTTTGACGACCTTCTCTAATAATAAATCAAAATTTTTGAGACGGATGGTGACATCTGTCTCTTTTTATAATTTGTAGTTGCCATAAAATGAGCATATTATATGCCTTTTGTGTATTGCTTTTTACAATAGGTTGACTTATAATTTTAATTAAGTGAAAGGAGTTGTTTTTACTATGAAACGATTTAAAATAAATCTTGAATATATGGTAGATAAAGTGCTTTACAAGACAAACGTCCTTGAAACGGAGCATTTTAACATCCGATATATTGCAAAGGAAAGTCATATAAAGATTGATATTATTCCTCTTGTGCCATTGGAGAAGGTCACATTCACTATGACTGTCCCATATGATTTTCGTAGTAATGACAGAATTTTCCTTAATGGTTTTCAGAGTTGGACTGAATGCCGTGAGCATTTTATTGATGACGAGCCTGTCCGTCTTTCATTAAGACAAGAAGCTTTAAGTCTTATAAAACCTACATATCCTTATGGTGATTACAGTTTTGTAAAATACGATAAAAGAAAAGGCTGTTTCCACGGTTTTTCATACGGTTATGTGAGAAATGAAAAAGCTTTTGACTTTTTCGGGTCACTCAGTGAGCGTTACGGTTACACAGTTATCCGTATGAATGTCCCTGACAGAGAAATCATATTCCAGCGTGACCTTGAAGGCGTTGTTATTGATAATGAATATACACTTGTTGATGTTGTAAACTACAAGGGTAATGAAAATGATGTTTACGATAAATATTTTGCTGCTATGAATATTCCGGCTCCTCGTGTTGGAAGAACAAACGGTTATTCAACCTGGTATAATTACTATGCAGATATAAATGAAAACATTGTTACAACTGACCTTGAATCCCTTTCAAAAGTTGATTCGAAAATTGATATTTTTCAGATTGATGACGGATATCAGACTGCAGTTGGTGACTGGTTAAGTATTGACAGTAAAAAATTCCCTAACGGAATGAAATATATTGCCGATAAAATCCACGAAAAAGGTATGAAGGCAGGTCTCTGGCTTGCTCCTCTTTCAGCGCAGACAAACTCAAAGCTCGCAAAAGAACATCCTGACTGGATTATCCGTGACAAAAACAACAAGAAGCTTCTTTGTGGTATTAACTGGGGCAACTTCTATGGTCTTGACATAGAAAAAGAAGAAGTCAGGGAATACATCCGTAACTTCTTCAATATTGTGTTAAATGAATGGGGATACGATATGGTTAAGCTCGATTTTCTCTATTCAGCATCTGTTATTCCAAGAAACGGAAAGTCTCGTGGACAGTTAATGTGTGAGGCAATGGATTTTATCCGTGAATGTGTCGGTGACAAGCTTATTTTAGGTTGTGGTGTACCACTTCATCCTGCATTCGGCAAAGTGGATTATTGTCGTATTGGTGCTGACATTGGTCTTGAATGGGATAAATCAAGAATCGCACTCGAGGATGTATGCACTCGTACAACTCTTTGCAACACTATCTTCCGTCGCGGTCTTGACGGCAGAGCATTTGCAAACGACCCTGATGTTTTCCTTCTTCGTGATAACAATATGACTATGGGCTTTACACAGAGAAAAATTTCAGCGACTGTTAACCATATTTTTGGCAGTCTTCTTTTCACTTCTGACAATGTTGGTAACTATAACCGTGAAAAGATGGATGTGCTGACACATATTTTCAACAACAATAAGCCTGAACTTGTTTCTGCTGAATTCATTACAAAAGACCTTATGGAAATTAAATATATTGAAAATGGTGAAGAAAAACGCCTTTGCTATGATGCAAACACAGGCGAGCTTATGTTATAAATTCGTGGCCTATTCGTCTGATTTTCAAATCTACCTCGACTTCGTAAATGCTGTTTTGCAAAACGGAGTCGAGATTTTTTTCGTTATTTTTAAAGAAATCCTTATACTTAATATATATGAGTCGTGAAATTCCTACACAGTCACTGTTATATTCATTATAAAGTGAAGATAACAAAGCTTTTGTTTCTTTTTCAATGAATTTTTCACCCTGACGACTTATTTTATGGATATCTGCTGTTTCCATTTTTGCCGACACACCACCGCTGATTTCCGAAATATCTGCTTGTATTTTTACCTTGATTTTAAAAACAGGTTGTCCGTTTTTAATTGTGACATTTCTTGTGGTTTCTGAATCAACAATGTTGAGCGACACTTTTTTATTATTCTGAAAATCATACGCAAGTGCAGTATTATTCACCCTATCATATAAAAAATTCAAAAAAACTGTTTTATCCTTTGGAATTTTCTCACGATATTTTGTACTGTTAAAAAGTGCTGTTCCTGAAATCTCAACGCTCTTTTCACCGTCTTTTTCTTCAAGCGATAGCAAGGGCATTGCAAAATCCTTTGTACTTGAATTATATCTGTTTATAAGGTCATAAAGCTGTATTGGGAAAATTCTCGCATCATATTCATAGGCGCTTATCCCCGTTTCAATGCTTCTTGCACTAATATATTCTTCACCATTTTTAGCCTGTAAAATTTCACTTGCGGAATTTTTGGCAGCAGCAATATAAACAGTGGAACTGTTTTCCACATCACGGACAAAAAAATCGATTACATCTGACATATTTTCTTCGGTAATGCTTTTGCCGAGAATTATAAGTCTGTTTTGTGAATATAATGGTATTTTGCCTTCAATTTCCGTAACGCTTTTAAGTGCCGTGTATATTGTGTTTCCTGTCACCTGATAAACCTTTAACGGTGGTTGTGATGCACCATCGGATGATGTTGCAGACTGTGCATTGGTGTCGATTGCCTGAATTGTAACTGAGTATTTTCCACTTTTTTCAATATCAATGCCTATCCCCTGAATTACAAGTCTGTTTCGTATATCTTTTTTATAGATTTCTTCTGAATTGAATGTGTAAAAAGCTAAAAGAAAACACAGCAAAACTACACCTGCTTTTCGCATTTGCCTATCTCCTTTCTGTTAAAAATCAATATGATGAAAGGAATAATCAAAACTGAAATTCCTGTAATTATGATTTTTATAACACTATCGTCTGCTATCGTAAATCGTTCCACTTGTTGTGATATAAAAAGATTTGCAATTATTGTAAGCAGACCGATTGCAACAATATACTGTGTTCTTTTGAATTTACCAAAATAAGTTGTAAGGATATCTGTCTGCAAATATATGAGAAGTCCTGCCTTAATAAATGCACACATAATCCATATGCCCGTAAAAATTGCATCAAGCCTTGTAAACATTGAAAATTCTGCAAGTGATGCGAGAGTATGAAAAGGAAAAAGCTGTGTTGATGCGAAATTTCCCATAACCGTACAGGCAAAAAATACCATAACTGCCATCAAAAATATCTGTAAAAAAAGCCACGCGAAAAAGCCTTTTTTCACATTTCCCTTTACCCTTGGTATCATAAGTGCGATTATTCCATATTCTACCGTTTGTCCCACAGAGTCAACTGCTACTTTCACAACAGGCATTACACCATTATAAAAAATCGGTGTTAAATTAAGAAAATCCACTTTTTTAACAAGTGTCAGCATTATAAAAATCAGTGCTGGAATAACTAAAACTGCAGAGATTACTGAACTTCTGCCCAAGGCTTCAAAGCCTAAATATGCACCATAACAACAAAGTACAATAGCAAAAATCAGCATATATTCCACATCAGTTTCAGGAAAAACGATTGTCCCTGCAAAAAGGTCAAGTCTTGCTATTGTCACTACTGTAAAATAGAAAAAATATAAAATAAAAATAGTTGCGACTATCTTTCCGGATATTTTTGATTTGTCACTTATTATTTCAAGAATATTTTTATCACAGTGCTTTCTGTAAAGAAGGAATACAGGCAACATTATAAGTGTGCCTATAATGATTCTGAATACAGGTTGCACAAGCATATCAGAAAGCCTTATATTTTCCGTATATGAGGAAAGATATGTGACAGTTGTCAATGTCCTTGATAAAAACAGCATTATATAAAACTGAAATACACTGATTTTCCCTTTTGTTTCTTCCATTCTATTTCTCCAATTTATTTATCTGCATTCTCTTTTTACCCATAATTTTCCATTCGCTTCGAAATACCATATCACGCCAGGCTCCTGACTTTGTAGGTGACAAAGGTGATGTGAAAGGTACTCCGTAAGGGTTGATTGCAGCAGCATTGATTAGCACAGTCGCAAAGCAAAGCATTATACCATAAAATCCTGTCAGTCCACCGACGATTATAAACACAAATCGAAGTACTGCAACAGGCTCATAAAGTGTTGAAACAACAAATGAACTGACTGCAGTAAGTCCCACCACGATAAGCATTGGCGCTGAAAGAATTCCTGCTGTTACGGCTGACTCACCTATTACCAATGCACCTACAATAGATATCGCGTGACCGACACTTTTTGGCATACGAAGTCCTGCCTCACGGACAATTTCATATATAAGATGAATGAAAAGTGCTTCAAGCATTACGGGTAATGGCGTTCTGCTTTCTTGTCCCGTTATACCAAAAATCATAGTTTCGGGAATGATTTCCTGATGAAAGGTGCATACGGCAACATAAAAACCCGGCAAAAACACACTGAAAAAGAATGAAACGATTTTAAGAATACGGATAAATGTTGCATAATATGGTCTTTTGAGATAATCATCCATAGAATGAAAATGCTCTACAAAAACATAAGGCACAATAAGGGCATTGGGAGTTCCGTCAACGATAATACAGATTTTTCCTTCACCGATTTTTGCCGTAAGCACATCAGGTCTTTCTGTGAAACCAACGCCACTGAATATTGAAGTGTATTTTGTGTCAAGAAAGCTTTGCATATAGCCTGAACCAAGCACGGTATCAACCGTTGCATTCTTAAGCCTTTCAACAACCTTCTCCAGCATTTCCTTATCTACTCTGTCAGACATATAACAAATGCAGGCTCTCGTCTTTGATGTTGTGCCTACCTCCACAACCTGAGTTTTAAAAACGGGATTTCGCACACGACGACGAATCATAGTCACATTATCCTTAAAGCTTTCAACAAATGCCTCTCGCGAGCCTCGTTCCTGCATTTCCGTGTTAGGCTCTAATACTGCTCGTTTAGGGAAGCCCTGAACACCAAACATAACGGCAAAGTGCGAGTCTTCCGTAAGCATTATAATACTACCGTAAATCGCCTCACGAATTGCTTCATCAATGTCGTTTGTAATGGATTTGTCAATGCTTGCAGAAACTCTATCTGCAGCAGAATGAATAAGCTTATCCCCTTTTTCGTCCTCGAAATTGGCTTCAATTATTGGAAGAATCACCTGTTCTGTAGCAAGCAGACTGTCACACATTCCGTCAACCATAACGAAATAAATTTCATTACCATTTGCATTATATTTTCTGTATTTCACATCAAAGGCGTCACCAAACTGTGATTTGAAATATGATATATTTTTCTGTAAATCAGTATCTATATATTTTTTCTTATCGGTCTTTTCAACGGTTATGGTTATTTCATCAACCTTTTTTTCTAACCAATTTTCACTCATAAAAAATCACCATTTATATTATTTACCCATATTGACAGAATATTACTTCTGTTTAAGGCAAAGATAAAAATGGTGATTTTATGTTTGTAACTCTTATAAGAACTGTAATTTTATATGTTTTTGCAATTGTCAGCATCCGTATTATGGGAAAAAGGCAAATCGGTGAATTACAACCTTCCGACCTTGTGGTGACATTACTTATTTCACAGATTATTTCCATTCCTATTCAGGACACTGATATACCACTTGTGAACACTATGATTCCGATTTTTTTACTTGTCGGGTTTGAGATTTTAACTTCTGTTTTCAATATGAAAAGCATCAAATTCCGTTCATTTATGCAAGGGCATCCCGTTGTTATTATCAACGATGGAAATCTTGACCAAAAGATTCTGAAGGAATTGCGTTTTACAGTTGATGATTTGCTCGAATCCCTTCGTCAGAAGGATGTTTTTGATATTTCACAGGTGCAATATGCTATTGTGGAAACAAATGGACAATTGAGTGTTCTTTTAAAGGCTGAAAATGATACTGTTACTCTTAAAGATATCAATATTTCTCCCGAACAACAAGGATATAAATGTCCCGTAATAATTGATGGTAAAATAGTTGAAGATGATTTTAAAATATGCAACACCAACGCAGAAAAAATAAATAAGATAGTAAAAAAAGAGAAGTTGCAGATAAAGGAAATTCTGTTGATGACAGTTGATTCTGTGGGAAATCATACAATTATCAGAAAGGAAAAACAATGAAAAGAATCATTATCGCAGTTGGTGCAATTGCTCTGGCATTTGTAATTTCATTTACAGGATATTTTCTTGTTGACAATTCTTGTAAAAAGCTTGAAAATCACTTGTCGGAAATCTGCAATACAGCACAGAATAATGACGAAAAAGGGTCAATTGAAAAGTCCGAAAGCATTGTAAAAACATGGGAAAAGGTTCACGGGACAATTGAAAGCTTTATACGACACGAGGAAACGGACAAGCTTGAAGAATTAATAAAAAGCCTTCCCGTATATGCCCATCAGGGCAATATGGAAAGGCTTGAACAACAAGCAGATTTGGCAATCGACGAATTACATCATCTAATCCGTAACGAAAAGCCACTATTCAGCAACATATTTTGATAAATTCATCATACGCCTTCGGATTTGCAAAAACCACATCATCAGGTTTTGAAAAATTGATTTCATTTCCTTGATAATTCAACGCTATACCACCTGCTTCTTTTAAAATGAGTGTTCCTGCTGCAATATCCCAAGGCTGTAAGCCTTTTTCAAAGAACACCTCACATCTGCCACAGGCTATTGTGCATATGTCGTATGCTGCAGAGCCACTTCTGCGGATATCTCGTGAAATATCAAAAAATAGCAAAGGTTTCATTTGTATTATGTTTAATTTTCAACATTTTTTCAGTTGCTTTCAAGTTTTTTGGTAAAAACAAACAAAACAGATAATATTTAGCTATATTGACTTTAATTTAGTGTTTTGATATAATTTTTATGTTAAATAAAATACTTTTTTAAGGGGAAATTTTATTATGGCAAAAAATAGACTTATTGGTGATTATCCTGTTATTGGCATCCGCCCTACTATTGACGGCAGACGTGGTGTTCTTGGTGTTCGAGAATCACTTGAAAAACAGACAATGAATATGGCTAAACGTGCTGCAAAGCTTTTTACAGATAATCTTAAATATTCAAACGGCGAACCTGTAAAAGTTGTTATTGCAGATACAACTATCGGTAGAGTTGCAGAAGCTGCTGCTTGCGCTGACAAATTCCGTAAGGAAGGCGTTGACATTACAGTTACTGTTACACCTTGCTGGTGCTATGGTGCTGAAACTATGGATATGGACCCACACACAATCAAGGCTGTTTGGGGCTTTAATGGTACAGAGCGTCCGGGTGCAGTTTATCTTGCATCTGTTCTTGCAACTCATGCGCAAAAGGGTCTTCCTGCATTTGGTATTTATGGTCATGATGTTCAGGACCTTGATGATGAAACTATCCCTGCTGATGTGGAAGAAAAGCTTCTTCGCTTTGGTCGTGCCGCGGTGGCTTGTGCTACAATGCGTGGCAAGTCATACCTTCAGATTGGTTCAATCTGTATGGGTATCGGTGGTTCAATTATTGACCCTAACTTCATTGAAGATTATCTCGGTATGCGTGTTGAATCAGTTGACGAAGTTGAAATTATCCGTCGAATGACAGAAGGCGTTTATGATAAAGAAGAATTCCAAAAGGCTCTCGCTTGGGCAAAAGAAAACTGTATTGAGGGCTTTGATAAGAACCCTGAAAATCTTCAGAAAACTCGTGAAGAAAAAGATGCAGACTGGGAATTTGTTGTTAAGATGATGGTTATTATTAAAGACCTTATGAACGGTAACGACAATCTTCCTAAAGGTTGCGAAGAAGAAATGGTTGGTCACAATGCTATTGCTGCCGGTTTCCAGGGACAAAGACAATGGACAGGCTTCTATCCTAACTGTGACTTCCCTGAATCAATGCTCAATACATCATTTGACTGGAATGGTGCGAGAGAGCCATATATCCTTGCTACTGAAAACGATGTTCTCAATGGTCTTGGTATGCTCTTTATGAAGCTTCTTACAAACCGTGCACAGATGTTTGCTGATGTTCGTACATATTGGAGTGGCGACGCAATCAAGAGAGTTACTGGCTACGATATTGAAGGTAAGGCAAAGGATTCCGACGGTATTATCCACCTTATCAACTCTGGTGCTTGCTGTCTTGATGCTAACGGTGCTGCAAAAGATGAAAACGGTAATGCAGTGATCAAGCCTTGGTATGAGGTTACTGAAGATGACCAGAAGGCAATTATGGAAAATGCAACATGGAACTATGCTGACCTCGGTTATTTCCGTGGTGGCGGATATTCTTCAAGATTTGAAACAAGAGCAGAAATGCCTGCAACTATGATTCGTCTTAATCTTGTTAAGGGACTTGGTCCTGTTCTTCAGATTGCAGAAGGTTGGACAATCCAGCTTCCTGAAGATGTTTCTGATACACTCTGGAAGAGAACAGACTACACATGGCCTTGCACTTGGTTTGCTCCTCGTTGTAATGGTAAAGAAGGCTCACCTTTCAAGACTGCTTATGAAGTTATGAACAACTGGGGTGCTAACCACGGTGCAATTTCATACGGACATATTGGTGCAGACCTCATCACTCTTTGCTCAATGCTTCGCATTCCTGTTTGTATGCACAATGTTCCTGACGAAAAGATTTTCCGTCCTGCAGCATGGAATGCATTCGGTATGGACAAGGAAAGTGCAGATTATCGTGCTTGTCAGAATTTTGGTCCACTTTTCAAAAAATAAGAGGTAATTAGAAATGGAAATTTTATCATATATGGAAATCCGTGAACAGGTTTGTGATGTATGTCACAAAATGTGGCAGCTCGGTTGGGTTGCTGCAAACGACGGTAATGTTTCAGTAAAGCTTCCTGATGGTAACTTTATGGCTACACCTACAGGAATCAGCAAAAGCTTTATCACACCTGAAAAACTCGTGATTATCAATGCTGACGGTGAAGTGCTTGAAGGTGCACCATATAAGCCATCAAGTGAAATCAAGATGCATCTTCGTTGCTATAAAGAGCGTGAAGATGTTGGTGCAGTTGTACACGCCCATCCACCAACAGCAACTGGTTATGCAGTTGCAGGAAAAAGCCTTGATGAATACTCAATGATTGAAACTGTTATTGCAATCGGCTCAATCCCACTTACACCTTATGGCACACCAAGTACAAACGAAGTGCCTGAGGCAATTGCTCCATACCTTAAAGAACATGATGTAATGCTTTTACAGAATCATGGTGCATTGACAGTTGGTTGTGACCTTATTACTGCATATTACAGAATGGAAACACTTGAATTGTTTGCTAAAATTTCTCTTACTGCTCACCTTCTTGGTGGTGCGCAGGAAATTTCAAAGCCTAACATCGACAAGCTCTTATACTTAAGAGAAAATTACTATGGTGTTACTGGCAAACATCCTGGATACAAACATTATAATAAGGAAGATGAATAATGCTTAAAAACATACCAAAAATTTTGTCACCTGAAATGCTTAAAGTCCTTTGTGAAATGGGACACAGTGACAGAATTGTTATTGCAGATGCTAATTTCCCTGCTGAAAGTATGGGTAAAAATGCAATAGTGCTTCGTGCTGACGGACATTCTGCAACTGATATTCTCGATGCGATTCTCACAGTATTTCCTCTTGACACTTATGTTGATAGTCCTGTTATGTTAATGCAGGTTATGGCTGGTGACAATGTGGAAACTCCTATCTGGGACGAATACAAGGAGATTGTCGCAAAGCACGACGACAGAGGTGCAGATGCATTTGGTGAATATGAACGATTTGAATTCTATGAACAGGCAAAAAACTGCTATGCAATTATTGCTACCGGTGAATCTGCTCTTTATGCTAATCTTATTCTTCAAAAGGGTGTTATCTGATGAAATACAGTTTAGCCATTGATATGGGTGCTTCAAGTGGCAGACACATTTTAGGATACATTGAAAACGGCAAATTGAAGCTCCAGGAAATATATCGTTTTGAAAATGAAATAGTTGATATTGACAGCACACTTTGTTGGGATATTGACCATCTTTTTAATGAAATCAAAAATGGTCTTAAAGAGTGTAAAAAACTTGGCAGAATCCCTGAAACAGTTGCAATTGACACCTGGGGTGTTGACTATGTGCTTCTTGACAAGGACAAAAAGGAAATTATTCCTGCTGTATCATATCGTGATAGCAGAACCTTGGGTGTTCCTGAAGAAATCGACAAGATTATTCCACGAAAAGAGTTGTATGAGCGCACAGGCATTCAAGCCACAAGTTATAACTCAATTTATCAGTTATATTGTGACAAAAAGAGTGGAAAACTTCAGAATGCAGAATATTTTCTTATGATGCCTGAGTATTTTTCATTCAAGCTGACAGGTGAAATCAAAAACGAATACACCCTTTCAACCACAGGTGGACTTGTAAACACAGAAACCTTTGAAAGAGATAATGAAATACTTCAAAAACTTGGTATTCCAAAGAAAATCTTTTCCCCCCTTTCACTTCCCGGCACAGTTGTTGGTAATTTAAGCGAAGAAGTAAAATCAGAAATCGGTTTTGATACTACTGTTATTCTTTGTGCTTCTCACGATACTGCCTCGGCTGTAGCAGCTTGTTCGGTTGGTGACAACGGAATTTACATTTCGTCAGGCACATGGAGTCTTATTGGTACTGAAAACACACAACCTATCACTTGCGAGAAAGCTATGAATTCCGGCTTTACGAACGAAGGTGGAATCGCACATCGTTATCGTTTTCTTGAAAACATTATGGGTATGTGGCTTTTACAGAATATTCGTAAAAATCTTGAAAAAAAATATACCTATGACGAAATGATGCAAATGGCAATGGCAAGTGATTTTACTGAACAAATCAATCCAAATGCTCCTGACTTTTTAGCACCTGAGAGTATGATTGAAGCAATCAGAAATTACTTAGGTAAACCAGAATTACCAATCGGTGATGTAATTAACTGTGTTTATCATTCCCTTGCAAATGCATATAACGACGCTGTCAAGGTTATTGAAGAAATCAGCAATAAGAATATTGATGTAATCAATATTGTAGGTGGTGGATGTAAGGATACCTACCTTAACTCACTAACAGAAAAGATTACAGGCAAAAAGGTAATTGCAGGTCCTGTTGAAGCAACTGCAGCGGGAAATATTATGGTACAGCTTATGTATCTTGATAAAGAACTTAATCTTGAAAACGCCCGTGAACTTATAAAAAAATCATTCACTGTGAAATAAAAAATGTCTGTGTACTTTAGCGAGTGCACAGACTTTTTTCTTTGTACAATAAAATAACCTGACGGAAGCATTAAATCACTAACACTTCGTCAGGTCGCAGACTTACTCAGTCACTCAATTTCCGAAACTACCGAACGATACTATATCTATAAAGACACAACCTACCTCACCGGAATTACTGATGAGTTTGAACTGTGAGGAAAAACGGACACCTGACGGCATCCGTTTCTATTTTGGGGCAGAGCAGTAGGATTCGTTCTCGCCTTCCGGCTCGGTCGGTGCTTCTGCTTCGCAGAGGTCTCCACCGGAGACCCACACCCCACGACACACTCCGCGTGCCGTGAACTCAAACCATTTACATAAACGAAAAAGGAAAAGAACCGTAAAACGACTCTTTTCCTTTTTGGCAGGGGCAGAAGGATTCGAACCCTCGGCACGCGGTTTTGGAGACCGCTGCTCTACCAACTGAGCTATACCCCTATATTCACAGCAACCGAAAATGGTGGGCCAACAGGGACTCGAACCCCGGACCGTCCGGTTATGAGCCGGATGCTCTAACCAACTGAGCTATTGGCCCTTAACACGGTTGCTCAAATATTATATATGTTTTTATCCTTAATGTCAATACTTAATTTAATTATTTTTATTCATATAACGGTTAATTTATGTCGAAAATCTTATTAGAAATGAACTTGAATGCAGGTGCACAGTCAACGGCGCCTGAATACCCGTCGTCCTTAAAGATTACAACAGTATAAGTTACATTATTATGACTGAAATATCCACAAAACCAGGTATGTGTGATTTCTCGTTCGTTTTCATACCAACCACTCTGTGCAGTTGCAGTTTTACCATGATTTTCTGTAATTGCCGAACAGGCCATTTTGCCGTTGCCCTTTGACACAACATTTCCGAGTATTTTATCAATTTCTTTTCCTGTGCTTGTATTAATAATTCGGTAGCCTTGTGGCAGTTTCACCTTTTGAATTTTGTTACCTCTTTCATCAACAATAGATTTCATCAATGTGGGTGCACGATAATATCCACCATTTGCAAAACAGGAATATGCAACTGCCATCTGCAGTGGACTGGAAAGAAGATTTCCCTGACCAAAAGAGATATTTGCAAGAGCTTGTGGAGAGTTTATTGATTCAACTGATGGTAAAATTCCTGATTTTGCATAAAAATTATCAGCAATCTCAATTTCCTTACCTAAACCAAAGTCACTACACAAAGATACAAGTTTTTCTTTTCCGATTTTTTGTCCCAATGCGATAAAATAAGTATTGCAGGACTGTTCCATTGCCGAATTCATATCAACAACACCGTGGGATTTGTTATTACTACATCTGAACACAGTATCTCCTACTGTGATGCTTCCTGTGCAGTTATAAGTAAATTGAATATGGTTTTCAATGGCACATGTAGCAACAAATGGCTTGAATACAGAACCAATGCTATAGGGAGTAAAGCATCTGTTGATAAATGGTGAGTCGGCACTATTAAGTCCTGATGAAATATCGTTCGGATTAAATGTCGGTGCAGAGGCTACGGCAAGTATTTCGTTTGTGTCCGAATTAAGAATTACTGCTGCGCCCTTGGTAATTCCACAATTCACCAAAGAGTCTTCTGCAATTTTTTGAATTTCAAGGTCAATTGTCAACTGAATTCCTGCAGGAGAAAGGTAGTTTTCACTTTCAAAACTTATTCCTTCTCCTGAGAGAATATTCCCGAGAGCATCAACGCTCCAGACTGCCTTCATACTTCCTTTATTTTGAGACAAGTAACTGTCATAAGCCTTTTCAAGTCCCATAACACCGACACCATTTTCATCAAGATGTCCTATAAGATGAGCACCAGGCTGATTATCTGAATATCTGTTTACACAGGCTATGGATTTTACATGGTTTTCATTAAACCTTTCAGGCAAATGCAAAATACTGATTTTATCGTTGGACATATTTGCATAAATATCCTTTGCTTGTTCGTTGGTTATGTGACTCTCGATGATATTATACGCCTTAGTCGTAGGTAAGCATACAGTTGCCATATTTGTTGTAGTGTTAACGATTTTTTTCATATTTCTGTCGTAAATCATACCTCTTGATTCTGCTACAACAAGACTTCTCGTATTTTTAGCTTGTGAACTTGGGAAATCACCCACGCCTGACATAATAAATCCGATATTAACAATCAGAAGACCGAAAATCATAATTAATCCCGAAAACGCAATACAAATTCTTCTACACATAAAAAATCACCCGTATCAAGTTTTGACACGGATGATTTAAAATAGTCTTATTTATGCCTTTTTCTTTTTTAATTTCTCGATTAAATCAAATTCAGAAATTTTTGTGTTTTTCATAATTGCAGTCATTATTAAATAACCCATAACACCTGCAAATGTACCAACAAGAACACCTCCGAGAACATCTGTTACATAATGTACCATAAGGTAAATTCTTGAAAGGCCAACAAGAGCTGAGAACACAGGGAAAATCCAGCTGTATTTCTTGTTAAGCACAAGGAAAAGAGCAACGCCGATTTCAAATGCTGCAGTTGTATGACCTGATGGGAATGACTTATCACTTTCAATATGTGCACCGGCAAATTCATACCAACTCATAAATAATGGGTTGTCCGCATAGTAAACATATGGACGAGGACGAGCAAATAATGGTTTCATTACAAGGTTTGTAATGAGTGTTCCCACAAGCACTGCAAAAAGAACTGACAAACCAAATTTTCTTGTCTTTTTGAAGAAACTTAAAACCAACCCAACAACTGCCATTGGAATAACAAATTCAGAACCACCAAAAAATGTGATAAACTCAGCAACAATGTTCATTACAGCGCTCTGAATCTGTTCACCAAAAAATGTAAATACGCCCATATCAAATGAGTCAAAAATTGAAAAATCCATTTTTTCATTCTCCTTTATTTATTTTTATGCAAGTATTTTTCAACAGTTAAATAATATTTTCAAGATATTTACTTCCAATTTATCTTAAGTTCATCTATATTCTTGCCTTGATTTGTAGGATACCATTCCTTGCCGAGAATGATGTTTGCTTCCTGATTATCCACATTAACTGTCAAAAGATTTGTACAATTGTAAAATGCATATTCATCAATCTGCTTGACATTGGCAGGAATATTGATTTCAGTAAGTCCGTAGCAGTATGAAAAAGCATCCTTTCCAATGAATTCAAGCGCTTGTGGCAACTTAATTTCAGTAATTTTATCACAACGGAAAAATACTTTTTCTTCAATTCTCTTAACTGTATCAGGAATGATGATTGATTTTAAAGGATAACATTTATAAAATGCTTTTGTACGAATTATTTCAACACCGTCAGGAATAACATATTCTGAAACCTTGATTACATTACCGTTTTCATCCTTTGTTTCAACCAAATCCTTTGAAATAGGATAGAAAAGGAGTGTTTTCATATCCTTTGTGTAAATGACGCCGTCAATATCACATAAATATTCATTTGCATCATCAATGTTAAACGCAGTTACATACTGATTATTTTCAAGCGCCCAAGTGCCAATTTCCTTGACATTTTTGCCGATTGTAATTTCAGTTACATATTCAAGGTTTGTTGCAGCGAAATCAGCAATTTTTGTAACAGGAACGCCCTCGTATTCATCAGGAATTACGATTTTTGTAACTGTTGATTTATTAGGTACACTTTTAACTATTGCTTCACCATTCTGAATTTCATATTTAATAGTCTCGTCGCCATCACTAAGAAGACCGGAAACTGCATCACATCCTGAAAACATAAAACAAGTGCATAGAATAAGAGAAATAAGCGTAATTATCTTTTTCTTCATACTGCTTCCACCTCGCCTTCTGATTCTTCCAAAACCTTAACTCTTTCCTGTAATTCCTTAACACACATATCGTGTTTTTCTTTTGTAAGGTCGTAGAAAATAAATGGCACTGTAAGAAGAACAAGACCTACAACAGAACCCCATGTATATAAGTTAAATACATTATTGAGAATATGTGAGTCAAAAAGTACATCCCAGTCAGATGTAAAGCCCATTGTTGAAAGTAACCAAGGCATAATATAACCAATCGCAACATTTACAGGGTTCAAGAACCAACCGAACACACCTGACATAGCGTCTGCTCGTTCACCATATTTCCACTGATGATATGTAAGAATGTCTGCACTAAGTCCCACATTGACACCATCCATAACAGGAGAAATTGTATTTTTAAGAAACATTGCAATCATAAAAATATATATATTTTCCATTTTAACAGCAAGTGCAATACCTAAAACTGTAAGGATTGTAATACCTCGGAAAGAAATGAGAATGTTTCGCTTCTGAAAGTGCTTTGTCATAATAGGACAAAGGATATTACCCAATGTCATACCCATAACAACGATATTGGCAGCAACACCGGAGAACCATTCCATACGGAGAGAATAGACGAACCACCAGCTAAGAAGGTTTCCCACAAGTCCGTGCCATTGACCAATTACATTGGAAATATTTGTTATCCAGAAATATTTGTTTTTCAGAACATTTTTTGCACCCTTAAAGAAAGTAACTCTTGCTCGTTTTTCCATAGGTGGTTCAATAACTCTTTCCTTACAGAAAACAGCCAACAATGATGTCAAAGCACCTGAAATAGTAAAAATAGGAATAAATACCTTATATGTCTGAAGGCTCAAATATCCGCCTGTAATATCAATGAGCATTGGCAAAATCATACCTACAACTGATGAGAAAAATCCTGAAATAATAGGTGCAATTGAATGAAGTTTCTGTCTTTCCTGTGAATTCGGTGTCATAAATGTAACAAGAGTGTTGACACAAGTGTAATTATTATAGAAATAAGACATAAGTGTAAAAGCAAAGTGAAGAACAATAAGCTTATTTGTATATGTCATATTCTGTACAGGAAGATATGGAATCACAGAAATCAAGAGCGCAGCAGGAATACCGCAAAGGAGAAGAAATGGCTTGAATCTTCCATACTTTTCACAAAATTTTCTACGGACAAACCAGTGGAAATAGTCCCATATTGCACCCGTAACAAGCATATTACCTACTAACTGCGGAAGTCCGTTAATAACCGATTCAAACATTCCTTGTGGCAAGAAATAACATCCTATGCCCACGATAAGTTTACCTGCAAAAGAAAGATGTGCAAAAATTTTCATTTTTTTTGTAAGTCTGCCATGATTTTCGTAAATCAACACATTAAGAGGATTCATAAACATAAGCACATATCCAACAATTGTACTTATAATATTAATAATTGAAAAATCAATAGCAGCAATACCCATAACTGCACCACAGAAATATCCTGCAGAAAACGATATAATACCTGATGCAGTCAGGAAAACATAAGATCCACCTTGCGTAAGAGTGTATGCAATAAACTCCTTAAGTGTAAGATATTCACCTTCGCCCGGTGTGTTCCAATGGTTTTTAACATAATACGGTAAGTCTTTTACCTTACCAACAATTTCAGCCTTTGTCATTTAACTATTCCTTTCCATAATGTATGAAATTATTATATAATAAAAAAGCAATAAAATAAAGCAATAATTATGTAAAAAAGATTTTTGTGAGAAATGTCATAATTTGTATCCGTAATTTGTTATAAATGACGAAAAAAACCATATTTCTTCTATACGTAAATTAAAAAGCGAGGTAAAACCTCGCTTTATTATGTTGCTAAATATATTTTTTTATTTCATCAGGCGTAAATATACCTTTTTCTGTAATAAATGCAGTTATAAGAGAACGGTCGGTTATATCAAATGCAGGGTTGAGCGTTTTTGCACCTTGTGGAATCATAGTTTTTTCATACCACATATTCCCTATTTCGTTGCCATCTCTCATTTCAATCACTATATCGTCACCTGTTTTTATATTCTTATCAAAGGTTGAAAAAGGCATACATACATAAAACGGAATATTATAGTGCTTTGCGAGAATTGCAACGCCACTTGTACCTACCTTATTGGCAGTATCACCATTGAGTGCCACACGGTCACAACCGATTAAAACAGCATCCACAAGTCCGTTTTTCATAACAAAGGATGCCATATTATCGCAGATTACAGTTGTGTCGACATCTGCATCACATAGCTCAAACGCAGTTAGCCTTGCACCTTGTAGAAGTGGTCGTGTTTCATCGGCAAAAACCTTTATGTTATGTCCCTGTTCCTTCGCAACATATACAGGTGAAAGCGCTGTACCATATTTTACAGTAGCAAGACGACCTGCATTACAATGAGTGAGAATCGAATTGCAGTTTTCAAGAATTTCTGCACCATATTCACCGATTCTACGACAAATATTCACATCATCTTCAATGATTTTTAACGCTTTTTGAGTAAGGTTTTCCTTAAAATTCTCTGCAATAGATTTCTCTGCTGTTTTAAGCATTTCATTCGTTGCCCATTTAAGATTTACTGCAGTAGGTCTGCACAAAATAAGGCTTTCGGAATAATTTTCAAGTTCTGCAAATAATTCTTCCTTTGTTTCTGCCTTACTCTTATTCATAAGCACAGCCAATGAAATAGCCGTAAAGACGCCTATGGCAGGTGCACCACGAACCTTGAGCATTTTGATTGCATCAAAAATTTCATCGTAATCATCTGTGAAAATCTCTTTATATTCAGTTGGTAATAAAGTCTGGTCTATGAAAACTGCCTTGTTATTGACAGTATCAATGCCAACTGTTGCACCATTCAAAAACATTAAAATTCACCTATAATTTCAGTAATGAGTGTCTGCATTTCCTCACTCTTTTGTCTGCCGATTGTAAGGACTTCTTCTTCCGTAAGTCTTTCACCTGAAAGTCCTGCCGCTTTATTTGAAACAAGTGAAAAACCAAGCACATCTATGCCACAATGGTTTGCTGCAATTACTTCCTGAACTGTTGACATACCAACTGTATCAGCACCAAGCACACGGAAAGCACGGATTTCGGCAGGTGTTTCGTATGAAGGTCCTGTACATCCGATATATACGCCCTTTTGAAGCTTCATACCAAGTTTTTCAGCACATTTAAATGCAATTTCACAAAGTTCAGGTGAGTAACCGTAAGTCATATCAGGGAAACGACAACCAAAACGGTCATCATTTTTACCGATAAGACAGTTTTTACCCGTAAAATTAATATGGTCAGTAATCACCATAATATCGCCCACATCAAAGCTTTCGTTAATGCCACCTGCTGCATTTGTCACAATGAGCTTTTTAACACCCATCACTTTCATAACACGGATTGGCATTACAACATTTTCTACGGGATAGCCTTCGTAAAGATGGATTCTGCCCTGCATACACATAACCTTTTTACCGTTGAGTGTACCGAAAACAAATCGTCCTACATGTCCCGGTGCTGTTGATACAGGAAAATCCGGAATATCCTTGTAGTCAACAAACTGTGGATTCTCGACTTTTTCACCGAGAGTACCAAGTCCGCTACCTAAAATGATACCAATTTCAAAGTCACCTGTAATTTTTGATTTTATTAATTCAACTGCTTTTTCTATCATTATTCATTAACCTCATTTACAACTTCACGGACAAGTCTGCTTACCTCATATCCCATTCTTTCAACATCAATAGTTTTGAATTCACCATTTTTATAAAGCACATTACCATCAACCATAGTAAGCACCACATTACTCTTGTTTGCTGAATAAACAATATTATTAAGTACATCAAAATCAGGATACATATTAGGTGTGTTCATATCAAGGACAATCAAATCAGCTTTATTGCCCACTTTAATTGCACCACAATCCGGTCTGCCCTGTGCCTTATATCCGTTTACAGTAGCCATTCTGTAAATATCCTGTGGTGTTACAATATCGGCCTTATTGTTCACGCCTTTAGGTAAAAGTGCTGCAAGATACATTTCTCGCATAATGTCAAGTCCGTTGTTACTTGCTGCAGAGTCAGTACCAATACCAACATTAACACCTTTCTGAAGCAATTTATGAGTATCACAGAAGCCACTGCCAAGCTTCATATTACTTGCAGGACAATGTGCAACGGTTGCACCCATTTCTTTAAAAATATCCATATCCTCATCCTCAACCCATACACAATGAGCAAGAATTGTGGGACTGTTAAACACCTTTGCATCATAGAAAAGTCTTGCAGGAGTTTTGCCATATTTTGCTTTACAGTTTTCATGCTCTGACTCTGTTTCGGAAAGATGAATATGATTAACATAACCTTTTCCGTTTGTATATTCACCAAATTGCTCAATAATTGAAAGACGGTTTGTATATTCAGCGTGAAGGCTCATATCAATTTTAATTCTGCCGTTTTCTGTGTTGTGATACTTTTCTGCAAGGTAAACACCTTCCTGAAAACGGTCATTTTTTGTGATATCTTCATCAACAAAAGATACGATTGAACGGCCAAAATTAGTCTTTGCCTTACTGTCAATTACTGCTTTCATAACACCATCGCCAAAGAAATACATATCAGTAAATGATGTTGTGCCAGATGAAAGCATTTCAGCAATAGAAAGCATTGTGCCATAATATGCTCTGTCACAGTTAAGACTGTCTTCAAAAGGGAAAACCTTTTCATTGAGCCAACGGTCAAGTGGAAGATTTTCTGCATATCCACGAAGAAGTGTCATTGGTGAATGAGTGTGAAGATTGACAAATCCTGATGACAGAATTTTATCCTTACCATCGTATTCTTCGCCATAGTTTTCCTGTGGTTTTGTAACTCCTATATAGTCAATTCTATCATCCTTGACACCAACATACATATTTTTTTTGATTTCAAGGTTTTCATTGATGACTGAGATATTTTTAAATAACATAGATACTTCTCCAAAAAAGGCAGAGTTTCCGCTGCCTTATATTTTTATTCTATAACAATTGTTTCGATTACGACATCTTCAAAAGGCTTATTGTTGAACATATCACTACGAACTTTTGCAATAGCGTCAACAACATCCATTCCTTCAAAAACCTGACCAAAAACTGTATGGCGGAAATCAAGCCAAGGTGTTCCACCGATTTCTTCATAAGCTTCGATACATTCTGTTGGGAAAACTCTTTCGTCAGCCATTCTCATCTGCTCAAGTAAATCTTCAGGACATTTATCTGCCTGTACAATAAAGAACTGACTGCCATTTGTATTTTTGCCTGAATTAGCCATTGAAAGTGCACCGCGAAGATTATGAAGCTCACCTGTGAATTCATCTTCAAAAGCATGCCCCCAGATGCTTTCTCCACCCATACCTGTGCCGGTAGGGTCACCGCCCTGAATCATAAAATCGTTAATTACACGGTGGAAGATAAGACCATCATAATATCCGTTTTTAGCGTGAGTTGTAAAGTTCTCAACTGCTTTGGGTGCGAATTCAGGGAAAAGCTTGATTTTGATTTCTCCCATATTTGTTTTCATTGTTGCAACTACATCACCTGCAACCGGTGCATTTAACTGATGAAACATAGTTTTTATCTCCTTTTATTTATATTTTCGGTCATTCTGAGGAATGAAATGACGAAGAATTTCTGTTGATTATTATATAATTGTTCAAGAGATTCTTCACTTACGCTCAGAATGACATAATACTTTTACTCTACACTCTTAAGTGATTCGACCATATCAATCTTTTTAAGACTTAAGTACATTATTGCATTTACAATTACTGTAAATATTATTGTGATAACTGTTGCGATAATTACACTGATGAATGACAATTCTCTGCCAAACATATACATATCGGTTTCAACTGTAATCATAACAAATTTATGAAGAACAATACCCAATATAATACCAAGAATTATACCGAACACCGTAAGCACAACATTTTCACGATAGACATAGGATGCCAACTCATTATTGTAGAAACCTAACAATTTGAATGTCGCAAGTTCTCGTCTTCGTTCTGTAATGTTAATGTTGTTAAGATTATAAAGAACGACGAATGCAAGTATTGCTGCTGAAGCCACCATCAATATAACAATAAAGTCAAGATTCTTAATAACCTCATTGATGCTTTCAAGTTCATCTTCATTTGTGATCACTGAATTAACTCCTTCAATTCGTGACAAAGCAAGTTTAAGATTTTCAGTTGAGAACTTGTTGTTTGAATTCATCATAAGAATGTTGATTTCAGGCTCCACATTATAAAGTGACTGATAAAGACTCGGTGTCATATAGATATAGTTGAAAATATAATTTTCAGCAATACCCACAACCTTGACTTCTTTTGGTGTAACAGTTGACTCGTCAATTCGTAGATATATGTTATCCCCTATCTGAACGCCAAGTAAATCCGCATATTTCTCAGTGATAATTACGCCATCATTCACAAGAGAAAGTTCCTTTTGCTCACCTGTTCGTTCTCTTAATGAAACAAACTGCGGGAATTGGTCAGTATCTGTGGGAACAATGAGATACGCTCTCTTTGCATCTTCAATTTCAGTTGTTGCTTTATTTGATGCAGAAACCATTGTTCTGTTGACCTGAATATAGCTCTCTAAACTTGGAAGCGTTTCAACTTTTGAAAGCATTGCTCGTCTTTCAGCTCTTGTCAGGCTTGAATCAACACTGACAATTTCAGTGTAATTGAAAATTTCACCATATTGGGTTTCCGTCATACTTGAAATAGAATCACGGATTCCGAGTCCCACAAGGAGAAGAGCCATACAACCACTTACACCGAAAAGTGTCATAAAGAAACGCTTTTTGTATCTGAAAAGGTTTCTCACCGCTGACTTCTGTCCGAAATTAAGTCGTTGCCATACAAACTTGATTTTCTCAATAAAAGTATGCTTACCTGATTTTGGCGCAACAGGTCGCATAAGGTCAGCAGGTACACTGCGAAGTGAATAGAAGCAGGCAAAAAATGCAGCAGATGTTGTACAAAGTGTTGCCACAAGACCTGCACTTAATGCATATCCGATATTAATTTTTATTACATTTGCACCAAGGTTGTAGTAAACTGCCCTATATGCTGTAATGATAATCGGCGGAATTGAAAATTCACCTACAAAAACACCGAGAACACTACCGAGAATACTTGCTGTTGCCGCATAGAGAAGGTATTTTGATGCGATTGAAACTTTACTGTAACCTAAAGCCTTTAAAGTACCAATCTGCAATCTCTGTTCTTCAACCATTCTTGTCATTGTTGTAAGACACACAAGGGCTGCAACAATAAAGAAGATTACAGGGAAAACAGCACCGATAGCACCGATACTGTCAGAATCAGTAACATAACTTACATATGACTCAATAGATTCACGGTCAAGGACGTGCCATACAGGAACTTCCATTTCCGTCACCTTGCGTTCTGCTTCTTCAAGTTCAAGCCTTGCGTCCTCAAGCTCTGCATAAGCATCTTCCTTATGAAGGTTATATTCTTCTTCGGCTTCCTTGAGCATTGCATCGGCATCCATTATCTCCTGCTCTGCGTCATCAAGTGCGCCTTTGTTGGCAATTGCTGTCTGCAACTGACCAACTGTAACCTTTGCTTCAAGAAGGTCTTTTTTACCCTGTTCAAGGTCCTGCTCTGCATTAACAGCCTGTTGTGAAACATAGTTGTATGTATTCTGAAGGGTAGTTACAGTCTTTGTCATCTCTGAAACCTGACCAGGGTCTGCATTAGGGTCGTTTTTAAGTTCTTCAAGGCTTACGACTGCATCATCAAGGTATCCCTTTGTTTCTGCAAGTGTTTCCTTCATAACTCTGAGTTGTTCTTCACCATCAGCAATCTGCTTTTCAGCATCTGCCACCTGCTGTTGATAAATAGGTAGATTTTCTTCGGCATTTGCAAGAAGCTCTTTGTTACTCTGGATATCGTCCTTACTCTGTTCAATGAGAAGCTTTTGCATCATAAGCTCGTCATACGCTTTTTTAATTTCTTCTTCAATAGTCATTTCTGCTTCAGCAAAATCATTTTTTGCCTCTTGCAGTTTATCGTTACTTTCTGAACGGAGTTGAGCATAACGGATTTCGCACTGTTTATCTGCGATTTCCTCAATTCTGTCAGAAACCTTTTCAACTATTTCTTTATATTCATCATCATAGCAGTTCATATCCTTTGCACCTGCTACAGTAATGTATATTGATGTAAAAACATCCGTTACAAATGCTTGTCTCGGAATCACAATATATCCGTCACCCATACCGTCACCGATAGTACTTGTTCCCACATCGCCATTAAGATAGTATGAAGATGAGCATACGCCGACAATCTGATAACTGTCTGTTGCAAGTGTATCGGACACAGGTATATCAGTACCCGTTGACAATTTTACTATACTGCCGAGTTTAAGTCCTGATTCTTCAAGAAACTCCTTACTTACAAGACATTCATTGTATTTTTTAGGGTTTCTGCCGTCAAGAACCTTTATGCCGTTTATTTTTTCAGTCATAGAAATTGCCCTTGTGACAATTTCTTTTGAATTAACAATACAAAGAAAATCTGTTGTATAAGAGCCTTCTATCCCCTCTACACCTTCAATTTCCTTAAGTGCGTCAATATCCTTTTGTGTAAGTCCCAATGTACCCACAACACGGATATCCATAAGATTCTGTTTGTCATATATAGCATCTGCTGTCATATACATAGCAGGCATAGTTGAACGGACACCCGAATAAAAGGCAACACCAAGAGCAACTATGAGCATAATGGATATAAATCGGCTTATGCTTTTTCTGATTTCTCTGAAGAAATCCCTTTTAAGTGATTTAGTCATATCGCTATTATCCTTTTACCATTCAATCTGTTCAACCGGTACGGGAGATTCATTAAGAAAGATTTTTTCAATTCTACCGTCGTTGATTTTTATGATTTTATCTGCCATAGGCATCAATGCTGAGTTATGAGTAATGACAATAACTGTCATTCCCTTTTCACGGCACATATCCTGTAAAAGTTTGAGTATTGATTTACCTGTTATGTAGTCAAGAGCGCCTGTAGGCTCGTCGCAAAGCAAAAGTTTAGGATTTTTTGCCAATGCTCGTGCTATTGAAACACGCTGCTGCTCGCCACCTGAAAGCTTTGATGGGAAATTATCCTTTCTGTTTGCAAGTCCTACTTCACTGAGAATTTCTTCTGCATCGACAGGATTTTTACATATCTGTGTTGCCAACTCAACATTTTCATATGCTGTAAGATTAGGAACAAGATTATAAAACTGGAAAACAAATCCCACGTCATCACGACGGAAGGTTGTAAGCTCTTTTTCATTGAACCCTGCAATATCAACTCCGTCAACCTTTATAACACCTGATGTAGGCTTATCCATACCGCCAAGCATATTAAGAACTGTTGTTTTACCTGCACCTGACGGACCAACAATAATTACAAATTCACCTTTTTCAATAGGAAAACTGATACCATCGGCTGCTTTGATTTCAATTTCGCCGACCTGATAAATTTTTGAAACATTTCTGAATTCAATAAAAGGCATTTCTTTCACTCCTTAAAAACCACATAAAAACCCTTTATAATCAATATCGAATTATTATACCATATAAAATATAATAATGCTATATTATTTAGTAAATAATAAATTGAATTTTTTGTTAAAATTTTCAAAAAAATAATAGACAACTGTTGATTATTGAACACTATAATGATATAATGATAAAAAATTCTTGATATGGAGATGTTTTTATGGCTATCAACAATGAAGATACTCGTGTAAAACGAACTAAAAAACTTATTCGTCAGGGACTTGTTGAATTATCAGCAACCAAACGAATCAATAAAATCACAGTCAAAGAATTAACTGACCACATTGAAATCAACAGGGGTACATTTTACCTTCATTACAAGGATGTTTATGACCTTATTGATTCACTTGAAACCGACCTTTACAATGAATTCAATGAAAAGCTTTCTTCATATACAGGTGAAGCTCTTTTATCAGTTCCCGAAAAGGTATGTGAAGATTTTTGCACTCATTTTTATGAGCAAAAGGACCTTTATTCGACATTTTTAGGTGTTAATGGTGATGCTCAGTTCGCTTACAAATTAGGTGACAGACTTAATGAAAGAGTTTATGAAATTTTTAAGAGCATTTTCCCATATATGGATAATACAGACTATGATTTGGCTTATAACTATTTTAAATTTGGTCTTTTAGGACTTGTTCACAGCTGGTTCACACAGCACCCTGATTGGACACCTAAGCAGGTTTCTGAAATGTGGCTTAAGCTTACAACATTGGGTCTTTGGGGTATTCTTGGTGACAAAGGTAAAGAGGTACTTTTAAATGCAAAAAATTCTCGTTAAACTTTTTATCCGTGATTATGAAAACACTGGAAATATAAGAGTTCGTGAAGCCTACGGAACTTTGGGCAGTATAACGGGAATTATAGTGAACCTTATTCTCGCAATAACTAAGTATATTGCAGGTCTTTTATCAGGTAGTATTTCCGTTACTGCCGATGCTATCAACAACTTGTCCGATGCAGGTTCTTCGATTATTTCACTTGTTGGTGTAAAGTTATCTGCAAAACCTGCTGATAAAGGTCATCCCTATGGTCACGGCCGAGTTGAGTACATATCTGCACTTGCAGTTGCTTTCCTTGTCCTTCTTATGGGTATTGAGCTTTTCAAAAGTTCTGTAGATAAAATTGTTAATCCTGTCCCTGTTAAGTTCAACTGGATTTCGCTTATCATTCTCTTTGTCAGCATTCTTATGAAACTTTGGCTCGGGTTATTCAACAAGCAACTTGGTACAAAGATTAATTCTACACCTATGATTGCCGTTATGAAGGACAGCTTCAGCGACTGCCTTGCAACAGGCGTTGCACTTGTATCAATTGTCGTTTCTGCTTTTTCAGATATCAGCATCGACGGATATTTAGGCATTGTTGTTGCAGGGTTTATTTTCCTTGCAGGATTCAATATTCTTAAAGACACAATGGCAGACCTTCTCGGCAAACCGGCTGACAAGGAATTTACCGATGAAATTGAAAAGAAAATTCTCTCTTATGATAAAATCGTAGGCGTTCACGATATGATTGTTCACGACTATGGTCCCGGTCGAAAATTTGCATCTGCCCATGCAGAGGTTTCATCACAGGATGACATTATGGAAATTCACGACATAATTGACCTTGCAGAACGCGATATTTTCAATGAGTATGGTCTTATGATTTCAATTCACACTGACCCTATTGTCACAGATGACGAGAGAATTAACGCTCTTAAAAAAATGACAATTAAAATTGTCAGAGAAATATCTGACGAAATGTCAATTCACGATTTCAGGGTTGTTGACGGTCCTACACATACAAATCTTATTTTCGATTTGATTGCTCCTCATAAATTTCAACTTAACAACAACGAAATCATAAAAACAATTGAGGAGAAATTGAGCAAAATAGACGAAAGATATTTCGTTGTAATAACTATTGAACACTCTTTTAACTAAATTTTAATTTTTTGTCGTTTTACTCTTGAAAAAACCACAAAATATAGTAGAATATATATACAAGTTATCATATATTGTTATTTATTGATCTGGAGGTTACATTATGGCAGATAGAGAAATTACCACAATACCTAATGGGCCTCTCGGTATTATTGCTTTACCGGGATGCGAAGAAATGGCTGAAAAAATTGATCGTTATCTTGTTAAATGGCGTAAGCAACAGGATTCGGAGCACAAATCAACTATAGCTTTTTCAGGATATGAAAGAGATACTTATATCCTGAACGCTACATTCCCTCGTTTTGGTACAGGTGAAGGTAAGTGTTCACTTCACGAATCAGTTCGTGGATATGACATTTATATTCTTATCGATGCATTCAACCATGGTGTAACATACAAAATGTATGGCAAAACAGTTCCAATGAGTCCTGATGACCACTATGCAAACCTTACAAGAGCAATTTCAGCTATCGGTGGTAAGGCAAAAACTATAACAGTTATTATGCCAATGCTTTATGAAGGCAGACAGCATAAGCGTTCTTCAAGAGAATCACTTGACTGTGCAGTTATGCTTCAGGAACTTTGTCTTTCAATGGGTGTTGATAACATCATCACATTTGATGCTCACGATGCCCGTGTACAGAACGCAATTCCTCTTCACGGATTTGAAAATGTTTCTCCTGCTTATCAGATGATTAAAGCTCTTGTTAACAATGTTGATAACCTTAAGCTTGACAAAGAACATACAATGATTATTTCTCCTGATGAAGGTGGTATGAGTCGTTGTATGCAGTATTCAAACTATCTCGGTCTTGACCTTGGTATGTTCTACAAGCGTCGTGACTATACACGAATTGTTGACGGCAGAAACCCAATTATTGAACATTCTTTCCTTGGTTCAAATATTGAAGGTAAGGATGTTATGATTATCGATGATATGATTTCATCAGGTGAATCAATGCTTGATGTTTCAAAGAAACTTAAGTCACTTGGTGCGAACAGAGTGTTTATTTTCTCTTCATTTGGTCTTTTCAATGCAGGTCTTGAAAGTTTTGACAAAGCATATCGCGACGGTCTTTTCGATAAGGTATTCACAACAAACCTTGTTTACCGTATGCCTGAACTTAAAAAGCGTGACTGGTACTGTGAGGTTGAGCTTTCAAAATACCTTTCATACATAATCGACACTCTTAACCACGACAAGTCAGTCAGCAAACTCCTTAACCCTACTGATAAAATTGAAGTTCTTCTCAAAAAAGCAGGAATTAAATAATGCAAAGGCTACCTTCGGGTAGCCTTTTTAATTTCGACCACAATCTGAATCAAATATAAAAATTCTACAAATTATTATAAAAAATATACTGAACAGAATGTTAATTTCTGGTTGAAAATATTGTGACAATTGTTGTATAATATAAACTGTATTAAAATGTGTTATATTTTTGGAGGTTACTATGAGAAACATTAAAGTTATCAACAGCAATTGGCTGTTCTCAAAGAAAGTAAAATCTGCTCCTGCTTCTCTTCCTACTGATTGGGAAGCACTTAACCTTCCTTATACTTGGAATGGTAAAGATGGTCAGGATGGTGGCAACGACTATTACAGAGGCACTTGCTATTTTGCAAAGGAAATCAAGGCTGATGAAATGCCTGAAGGTGCAGTTAAATATCTTCAGTTTGACGGTGTAAATTCATCTTGCGTTGTATTCTGGAATGGCAAAGAAATCACAAAGCACGACGGCGGTTATTCAACATTCAGAGTGCAGGTTCAGGAAGTAAAAGACACAAACTTACTTGTTGTTGCAGTTGACAACTCTGCAAATGACAGAGTTTATCCACAGAATGCTGATTTTACATTCTACGGGGGTATTTATCGTGATGTAAGTCTTATCGGTGTACCTGAAGTTCATTTTGACCTTGATTATTACGGCTCACCTGCTATTATGGTTACACCAGAAATCAAGGGTAATGACGCTGAAATCGAAATCGAAACATTCTTTAAGAATGATGACTGTAAAGTTCGTTATGAAATCATTGCTGACGGTAAAATAATCGCATCTAAAGAAGACGATGACGATGCAGAATTCGAAATCAAGAATGTTCATCTCTGGGATGGTCTTCGTGACCCATATCTTTACACTGCAAAGGCAACTCTTATTTATAAGGGTAAAGAAGTTGACGAAGTTTCAACTCGTTTTGGTTGCCGTACATTCAAAATTGACCCAGAAAAAGGCTTTATCCTTAATGGTCGTGAATATCCACTTCGTGGTGTTTCACGTCATCAGGACAGACCTGATGTTGGTAACGCTCTCACTCCTGAAATGCACAAGGAAGACCTTGACTTAATTCTCGAAATGGGTGCTAACACAATTCGTCTTGCTCACTATCAGCATTCACAGGTTTTCTATGATCTTTGTGACGAGGCAGGTCTTGTACTCTGGGCTGAAATTCCATATATTTCAACCCACATGCCAACAGGCTATGACAACACAATTTCACAGATGAAAGAACTTGTTGTACAGAATTACAATCATCCATCAATCGTTGTATGGGGTCTTTCAAATGAAATTACAATTGCAGGTTCAAATCCTAACCTTATCAAGAATCATAAGGATTTGAATGATTTAGTTCACGAGATGGACAAAACTCGTCTTACAACTATCGCAGCAGTTTCAATGTGCGATATCAATGACCCTTATGTACATATTTCTGATGTGCTTTCATACAATCACTATTTCGGTTGGTACGGTGGTAGCACTGATATGAACGGTCCTTGGTTTGACGATTTCCATAAGAAATATCCAAACAAGGCAATCGGTATTTCTGAATACGGCTGTGAAGCTCTTGACTGGCACACATCAACACCTACTCAGGGTGACTATACCGAAGAATATCAGGCATATTACCACGAAGAACTTATCAAGCAGATTGCTGACAGACCTTATCTCTGGGCAACTCACGTATGGAATATGTTTGACTTTGCTGCTGATGCTCGTGCTGAAGGTGGCGAAAATGGTATGAACCACAAAGGTCTTGTAACATTCGACAGAAAATACAAGAAGGACTCATTCTATGCTTATCAGGCTTGGCTTTCTGATAAACCTGTTCTTCACCTTTGCTCAAAGAGATACGTTGACAGAGTTGAGGATGTTACAAAGGTTACAGTTTATTCAAACCAGTCTGAAGTTGAACTTTTTGCAAATGGTGTAAGCGTTGGTAAACAGACAAAGGGTAAATATCCATTCTTCTATTTTGAAGTGAAAAATGAAGGCACAACTGAACTTAAAGTCGTTGCAGGTGACCTTACTGACACAGCAACAATCAATAAAGTTGATACTCCTAACGAAGCTTACATTATGAAGGAAGAAGGTCAGGTTATTAACTGGTTTGAAATCAGCACTCCCGACGGATATCTTTCAATCAACAACACAATCGGCGACATTATGAGTACATTTGGCGGTAAACTTGTAATGCTCAAATTCGTTCTTATGCTCAAAGACACTATGAGTGGTGGCAAGAACGAAAATGGCGAAGAAAAGAAAGGCGGCGGTGGTGTACTTGGTGGATTCAAGTTATCCCCTGCTATGCTTAAAAATGTTTACGGTATGGCTAAAGGATTTACAGTTAAGCGTTGCTTCTCAATGCTTGGTGGCGGATTTACAAAGGAACAAATCCTTGGAATAAATGCAAAGCTTAACAAGGTAAAAGCACCAAAGAAAAAGTAAATACAACATAAAAAGCACCCTTTCGGGTGCTTTTAAAATGCAAATAAATTGATAAATAGTAGTTTGTGTGGAAAATCATTTGTCATTCTGAGGAACGTAGTGACGAAGAATCTCTGCCGGTTTTATTGTGCATTTTGGAGGAGATTCTTCGCTAACGCTCAGAATGACTTTTTTATTCATTTTTCCTTATTTATTGTCAACGTGAACATCAATCTGGTTATATGGAATCTTGATACCGTTTTCATCAAATGCCTTTTTAACATTTTCGATTGTATCAAAATTTACATCCCAGTAATCAGCATTTTTACACCAGATACGAAC
>JAZSDZ010000121.1:0-28894 GCA_045531435.1 Candidatus Fimenecus sp. | reverse complement strand
TTAACGAAATCACCTTAGGTAGTGAAGATGTTGTAATTATTGAGGGACTCCATGCACTTAATCCCGTAATCACAGAAAAGGTACATGGAAAACTGTTGAAAGTTTATATAAATGTGTCCTCAAGAATTTATGATGAAAAAGGTAATATAATTTTAAATAAACGAAATATGCGATTTGTACGCAGAATGATTCGTGACTATAAATATCGTGCAAGTAGTGTTGAAAACACTTGTAAGCTGTGGAAAAATGTTACGGCAGGTGAGGATAAGTATCTTTTCCCATTCCGTGACAATGCTGATATGAAGGCAAACACAATTCACCTTTATGAGCCTTGTGTTATAAAGCATCAGGCACTACCTCTTCTTAAAAACTGTAAGGTAGATGGAGAATTCAGAAAAGATATTGAAAAACTTTTAAAGGCATTTGAAAAGTTTAATGATATAGAAGAAAATGCAGTTCCTGAGGATTCATTACTCCGTGAATTTTTAGGAAAATAAAGCAACCCAATTTAAAAGGTGTGATAAATTTGGCAGATAAAAAAAGAACAAACCAGACACTTCTGAACGGTGCATTGATATTAAGTCTTGCATCTCTAATAGTTAAAGTTATTGGTGTAATATATAAAATTCCGCTTTCCAATATGATTGGTACTGTGGGCAGAGGATATTTTGACTCGGCATATAATCTCTATGTGCCTATTTATACCGTGTCAATGGCAGGACTTCCTGTTGCTATATCAAATATGGTGTCAAAGGCTATGGCTATGGGCAAATACCGTGATGTAAAGATTATTCGTAAGGTTGCGGGTCGTCTTTTCCTGACAGTTGGTATAATCGGAACGATTGCAATGCTTATCCTTGCATTTCCTTATGCTATGTCAGCCAAGAATATGGATGTGCTTCCTGCTGTTTTTGTAATCACTCCATCAATTTTCTTCTGCTGTATAATGTCAAGCTACCGCGGATATTACAACGGACTTTCCAATATGACGCCTACTGCAGTTTCAGAGGTTTTTGAAGCAATGGGTAAGTTGATTTTCGGACTTATCTGTGCAAAAGGTGTAATTACTTATGGTTATTCACGATTTGAGCAGGGGCTTACAGTTTTCGGTAAAACAGTAGCAAATGAAACTGAAGCACTCAGTGCTATTTACCCATATGCAGCAGCCGGTGCAGCGGCAGGTGTAACACTGGGTACAGTAATTGGTGTTATATACCTGATTATTCTTCACAAAATCAAGGGTGACAGAATTACAAAAGCAGAGCTTATGTCTGCACCAAAGCCTGAAAAGGCAAATGTAGTTGCAAGTAAGCTTCTGAAATTTGCAATTCCTGTTGCAATCAGCTCACTTGTTTTCAGTATCACAAATCTTATTGACTCAATCACAATCCAGAATCGTCTTGAATATGTGATTCTCAATAACCTTGATTATATAAGAAATCTTTACGCAACAGAGCTTACAGGTGTACTTGATGGTGATATCAAGAATTTCCTTTATGGTGCATATTCATTGTCAATTGACTTCCGTAATCTTATTCCGTCAATTACAATGACTCTTGGTATAAGTGCTATTCCGACACTTTCAGCGGCTTGGGCAACAAGAAATAAACGAGCAGTAAAGGTGTCAATTGAATCAGTGCTTCGTGTGACAATGCTTATTGCTATGCCTTGTGGTGTTGGTATGGGCGTTCTGGCTCAGCCTATTCTTGCTGCATTCTATGGCAGCGGCGATGCTGCAAGTGGTGTTTCAATTGCAGCACCTGTACTTACTGCATACGGATTCACAATTTTCCTTATGGCACTTTCACAGCCGATGACAAATATGCTTCAGGCTCTTGATAAGACAAAAGTACCACTTATTTCACTTTCAGTAGGTGCATTTGCAAAGCTTATTGCAAACTTCATTTTCGTTTCAATACCAAAACTCAATGTGAATGGCGCTGTTGTCGGTACTGTACTTTGTTATGTAATTGTATGTGCTATAAATTATATCGCACTCATAAAAACAGCAAGAGTAAGAATAAATCTTCTTTCAGTTTTCTTAAAGCCTATTTTCAGCGGTATCCTTTGTGGTATTGCAGCGTACACATCATACGGAATTTTCAACAGATTCTTGCCTGAATTCTCAATTAAGAATCTTTTCTGCCTTGCAATTTCAATAGGTTTTGGTGGCATTGTTTATGTAATTTCTATACTTTTGATTAAAGGAATTGCAAAAGATGATGTTATTATGCTTCCAAAGGGAGAAAAAATCGCAAAAATACTTGCAAAATTTGGTTTTATAGAGTAAAATAAGAGGGTAGTCATTATGGTTGAAAACTTTAAGTTTAAAGAAAACTACGATGTAAACGATTTGATTGATATTGTTGAGATTCTTCGTTCACCTAAGGGATGCCCTTGGGACAGGGAACAGGACCACAAGTCAATCCGTCGTGATTTCCTTGAAGAAACCTATGAGGTTATCGAGGCAATCAATAAAAATGATAAGGATTTGTTGTTGGAAGAACTTGGTGATGTTTTATTACAGGTTGTTTTCCATACACAGATTGAGCGTGAAAAAGGTACATTTGAATTGTCAGATGTTGCTGACGGAATCTGCAAAAAGATGATTGAGCGTCATCCGCATGTTTTTGGTGATGTTAATGCTGAAACGAGTGAACAGGTGCTTGAGAATTGGGACGTTATTAAAAAGCGTACAAAGCAACAGAAAAGTCAGACTGATTCAATGAATTCAATACCACGCGAATTTCCTGCGCTTATGCGTGCTGATAAGGTTCAGAAAAAGGCTTCAAAGGTAGGCTTTGACTGGGACAATGTTGATGGTGCTTTTGATAAGGTCAGCGAAGAACTTTCAGAACTTAAACAGGCGTACGAGGAAGGAAATCAGGAGCATATCCACGAAGAACTTGGTGATTTGCTTTTCTCCGTTGTAAATGTTTCACGATTTGTGAAGGTTGATAGTGAAGAAGCACTTACAAACTCAACGGATAAGTTTATCGATCGCTTTTCAAAGGTTGAAAAAATGGCAAATGAACAGGGTCTGGATATGAAAAATACAGACTTGGCAACATTGGACAAGCTGTGGGATTTAGCTAAAAAGAACTAAGGTTCTTTTTAAATAAAAAAGACAAAAAATTTTTTGGAGGAATACACAATGAACAAGACAGAACTCGTAGCAGCAGTAGCTGCAAAAGCAGGCATTTCAAAGAAGGATGCTGACGCAGCAGTAGCAGCAGTTTTCGCATCAGTTACAGACGCACTTGCAAATGGTGATAAGGTTCAGCTTATCGGCTTCGGTACATTTGAAGTTAGAGCACGTTCAGAAAAGACAGCTCGTAACCCAAGAACTGGCGAAACAATGACAGTTCCTGCAACAAAGGTTCCTGCATTCAAAGCAGGTGCAGCACTCAAAGCAGCTGTTAAATAATTAAACTTTTGTAAAAAAATCGGGGAGTCAATTTGACTCCCTTGTTTTTTATCCTTAGTGGAGGATTTTCCTATGAGATTAGATAAATACTTAAAAGTATCAAGAATAATTAAAAGAAGAACAGTTGCAAATGAAGTCTGTGATGCAGGTCATGTAACTGTCAGTGGCAGAGTTGTAAAGGCATCTTACGATGTAAAAGAAGGAGATATTCTCGAAATCCAATTCGGTGAAAAAATCACAAAATATAAAGTGCTCAATGTGACCGAACACGCAACAAAGCAAACTGCATCAGATATGTATGAAATAGTAAAATAACCTGATATATTATATAATGGTAGGGCGAGGTCTTGACCCCGCCCTACGCTATATTCATTGTTTAAGATTTATAATAGCAACGCAGTTCTAACATTTTGCACTTTGCACTTACTTTGTTCCTGTTGAGCCGAAGCCACCCGCACCACGGTCTGTTTCATCAAGGTCTTGTACCTCAACAATTTCAGGCAATTCCACAGGTTGAATTACCATCTGTGCAATTCTCTCAAATGGCTCAATTGTGTATTCATGGTCAGTCTGCTTTATAACGCCAACACAGATTTCACCACGATAATCACTGTCAATAACACCGACGGAGTTTAAAAGTCCGATTCCGTGCTTGATGGCAAGTCCGCTTCTTGCATATACAAAGGCAGCATAATGTGGGTCGTCAAGTCCGATTGCAATTCCCGTTGGAATAACTGCCTTGTCACCCTTTTTAAGTGTAATCGGCTCGTCAATACAAGCATAAAGGTCCATACCTGCACTTCCCACAGTACCTCTTGTTGGAAGCTTTGCATTTTCTCTGACTTTCTTAATTTTAAGCTCTTTCATTATTCAACACCTCTGTATAAAAGACCTCGTGTAAATTCACCCGTAGGTCTTTTTTCATTTTCATAAGCAGAAAGAATCTCTGCAACGTCATATTTTGTTTCAGTTGTGAAGTTAAAAAACAATATGTCACAATCAGGAATTTCACCTAATCTTTCAGCCATATAAATTGGTCGTGAATTAAGAATTTCAGTATATCCCATATGACATCTTACAGGAAATTTAATTCCCATTCTATCAGTGATTTCACTCTGTCGTCCACATTCATTACAGCTCTTTCCGTTTTTAACGGGACAATTTCTTGTAAGCATAAGTGGAATTTTTCCGTAAACAGTAATACCTTTCCCGATTGGTGCTGAAATCTTCCTGAAATTCTCAATAGTACATTCGTTAGAAACAATGACTTCGCTTATTCTCAAAGCCTTTGCCGTATCCATTGAGAGTGAATTGAAAATATTAAGGGAAGGGGAAGCCACAACCTTTTTTTTGCATTTTTTTGCAACTGCCACAGCATCAAGTGTGTGACAAAGACAAACGTTTGCAGGTGATTTTAAAAGCATCTTCTCAACTTTTTCAGCATTTCCGAACATACCGTGTGGAATTTCAACACCATAACTGTCAGTCTCTGTCCCTAATGGCACAAAGATTAAATCTGCATCAATACGGTCAGGAATCTGCTTTATTTTGTCAAATCTGCAATAATATTTTCGTTCATTTCTTGAGAGAATGTTTGTAGGAAGCGGTGCGGGATAGATTTTTCGCTCTGTATTACCAAGAATTGCTTGTGTAAGAAAATCAAGAGCCCTTCTTCGCATCTGATTAAGTGCTGAAACGGGAAGTGAATAATCAACATTACCTGAAATTTTAATATTTTCAACTGCGAACTGTGTTCCACCACATTTTGAAAGAGCATCCACTATTCTTTCAGTAGAAATCGGTCTGTTTATAGGTGCTTCGCAGAGCGTTTCGCTTTCCACTATGGCAATGTGATTTTTATATTTTGCAATAAGTTTTGCCTTTTCACCGATTTTACCACTGAATATAAAATCTACATTAAATCGTGGTTGCTCTTTTTCGTAAACTGAGGCATATTTTGAGAAAAGCTCCTTCGTGGCAGACTGAACATTTTCCTTTTCACGGAAGCCGAACATATCCCTACCTAATTTATTTTCATAATATCCGTCAGTAAATCCTGAACGGGAGAATAAATCGGCTAAATCCTTACGAATAAGTGTAGTATATGTATCATTAAGTGATTTTTTACAGGCAGAAACAACAGCACTTACATATTCAGGACGCTTCATTCTGCCTTCAATTTTAAAGGAACAGATGCCCATTTCATAAAGCTCAGGAATATGCTCAATAAGTGACAGGTCTTTAAGGCTCAAATCGTGTCCTGTGCCTTTTTGCACCTTGAATGGTAAACGGCAAGGTTGTGCACAAAGACCGCGATTTCCGCTTCGTGAACCGAGAAATGCACTCATAAGACATTGCCCCGAAACACACATACAGAGTGCACCATGAATAAACACTTCAAGGTCAAGAGGGGAGTTCTCACAAAGATATTTTATCTCCTCAAAGCTTAATTCTCTTGGTAAAACTGCTCTTTTGAAGCCAAGCGCTTTCAATTCATAAAGACCTTCAAGAGTGCCTACACTCATCTGAGTTGATGCGTGCATTTCCATATCAGGACAAACGGACTTAATAATCTTTGCAAGACCTAAATCCTGAACGATAATTGCATCTGCGCCAATCTGACAAACGGTTTTGATAGCCTCAATTGCATCCTTGATTTCCGTATCCTTAATAAGGGTGTTAAGCGTAATATGTACCTTAACACCCCTACTGTGACAATATTCTATTGCTTGTTTTGCTTGTTCATCCGTAAAATTCTGTGCATTCCTACGGGCATTGAAATTTCCAAGACCAAAATAAACTGCATCTGCACCGGACAGCACAGCAGCCTTTAGATTTTCAATATTACCCACAGGCGCAAGAATCTCTGCTTTATTAATCATTGTCATTTTTGTTGTTTGCAAAAAGATTTATCTGGTCATTCTTAAACTTTGACTCTGTCTTGATTCTTTCGTTTTCACGCTTATAATAGTCTCTTTCGCTTTTTGCCTTCGCAGATTCTTCAAGATATTCATTCATCTGTTTTTGTAAATTCTTAATCTCTTTTTCAGCCTTAACCTTTGCATCTGCCATTTCAAGGGCAACAAGTATAGTAGCCTGATTTAAAGAAAGACGATAGTTTGCCTGGATAATTTCATCGAGTCTTTTGTCAATGATTTTACCAAGCGCCTTTGTGTATTCAACACTCTCGTCAGTGTTGATAAAGAAATTTGTTCCACGAATAGTAAGTTTAACTCTATTATTCATTAATTTCACACCTCGATACAATATAATTGCATACTTTTTAATATTGTATCATATAACCTTTTCCATTTCAAGAGTTACTCTATTTGTGTCGAAAAAGAGAGTCAAAAAAATTGTCATTTGACTTGCATCTGCATTGTTCAGGTATCTGCGTTTCAACAAGAATAGTGTCATCACCGATTACCTTGATGTCGTTCCAACAGATTTTTATATCTTCCCCTCTGCCTAAAAGTCCGAATGCTTTGCCTCTGCCAAAAATGATGATGGCAACAATATTACCTGAACACGTATCAAACTCTACATCACATACATTGCCGAGTCTGCATCCGTCTTTGAGATTTATTACTTCCTTTTCTCGCATATCAGTTATACAGCAGTTCATAAAAACACCTCATACAAGTAACCACTGATTAACTCAAAATCGCAATTCTCAGTGGCCATTTTCCGTCATAAATGCCAAATTACTAGTTAATACACAAAATATTGCCTGCGTTTTTACATTCCTGACAAAAAACTATCTCGCTGATAATAGCTATCTGATTTAATCAGCGGTCACATAACCATAATATGCAGTTACATCAAAACATTTTCAGAATTCCTTTACTTTTTTAATAGCACCTTTTTCAAGTCGGCTGACCTGTGCTTGACTTATACCAACTTCTTGTGCCACTTCCATCTGAGTTTTGCCCTGCATAAAACGGAGGTTGAGAATCTGCTTTTCACGGTCACTAAGATTATTTATTGCCTCTTTTATTGCAATTTCATAAAGCCAGTCCTCGTCACTTTCCGAGCTGCCAACCTGGTCCATAACATAAATCGTGTCACCGCCATCGGAATAAACAGGTTCATAAAGTGAAATTGGCTCAACAATAGCCTCAAGTGCGATGATAACGTTGACAGGTTCAGTGTCCAGCTCCTTGGCAATTTCCTCAATCGTCGCATCACGACCAAGGTCATTCTGTATCCTTTCCTTAATCTGCATAGCGTGGTACGCCGTATCCTTCAGCGAACGACTGACCCTGATGGAGTTGTAATCCCTTAAATATCGCCTAATTTCACCAATAATCATCGGAATGGTATATGTCAGGCGAAATTATAGTAATAGTTATTTATTTAAATACTGTTCAAGATGAAAATGTATGCTGATTTCAGGGTCACCGTCAGTATGGGTTATTACAATTCGGTCAATGACTTCTCGACAGACTGTTCGTTTTTCTTCATCCGTCATGTGAGGCCACGCATCAGCAATATTTTTAATTGTTGACTTTGTCTTTTCGATTTTTCGTTTGATGTTTCTTTTTTCTCGTTCACTTTTTACTTGTGAGACAAGTCGTTCAATTTCATCTGAAAGTCTGTCAATGGTTGCAGCATATGCTTTTGCCTTTGCACTTTCAGCATCTGACATCGCATATTCCATTGTTGCCTTGTTCAATGCTTTCTGATTTTTCTCAATTTCTTTTTCAAGAGATGAAATTATGTCAAAATCAGTTACTGTCTTTTTGTTGTCTTGGTTTATATAAGACAACCTAAATAATTCACGGATTACAATATCTTCAATATCCTTTGCATAATATCGTGTTTTATTTGGACAGTTAGGGTCTTTGACAAGATGCCTTTTTGCGTGAGAATGTTCTTTTGAGTAACAAGAAAGTTTCACATTACCTGTTGCGGATTCTTTTTGATATCTGAACTTTGCACCACAGTTGCCGCAGTACACTAACCCAGTAAGCATATAGGTTGTATCACAACGTGCTCGACTTCTGCGTTCAAATTCATCCTGCTGCTCCTGCCATTGCTCCTCTGTAATAAAGGCTTCGAAATGTCCCGGATATTCAACACCATTATAAGTAAGTATGTTCAGATATGTTCTTCGTTTGAGCATTTGAGTAACGAGTCTTTCAGTAGAAAGGTTCAATTCTTCTGCAATTGTAGCAGGTGGTAGGTGTTCTTCCACAAACAGCCTTCTCGCTTCAAGAAATTTTTCTTTCTGTTCAGGAATTGTCTCATAATTACCTTTTTTGTCCTTGGTGTTTTCAACATATCGGTAGCCATACGGAACGTTGCCACCACCTAAAGGATAGCCACTTGCAACTCGTTGTGCTTTACCCGAACGGAATTTTCGAAGAATAGCTTTTCTATCCAAATCAGCAAGCAACGAGAAAATAACAATCAACAAATGTGATGTAGGGTCTAATTCACCATTTTCAGTTGTGACAATTCTTATATTGCTTTCTTCCTCAGATATGAATTCAACAAGGTAACGATTTTCATTAACCGTTGACTTTGTCCCACCTTTAGGCAGGATATAGTCATTGATGAAACTCAACATACCAACAATGTCTCTACCCAAACGGTCCATTCTTGGCACAATCAATCGACGAATTCGTATTTTGCTAAGACCTCGGTTAAAGTCCGTAAGTCTTTTTATAAAGCAATCCATACCAGGACGTTCCATAACTGTTCCTGTAAAACCGTCGTCTGTAATGAGGATACAAGCAGTTGAATCATTTTTTCTGCAACAAGCTTTAATCTTTTCCAACTGGCTATCAAGACCGAATCCATCTAAAGATTGTTTTTCAGTTGAAACTCTTCGATATGCAATATCAATAAGGTAGTTACCTTCATTATCTCGTTGAATGTCATCGGTATCATATAAAATTTCCTCTTTAGACATAAGATTGATATTTTCTTTAATCCAACCCATATAATATCCTCCTGACTTTATTTTCTTTAACCATTATAGCAGAATATTTCGACTAAAACAATATAAAAATCAAATTAACAAAATTTGTCGAAATACGAAAAGTACCGATACATTTCTGTATCAGTACTTTCGTTTTATGAAACTTTTATTTCAATGTCAGAGTCTTCTCGTGCCCTGTCAATAATGCTGTTAACAATTCGGTCAATTGCAGGACACTTTATCTCATAATCAGGAAGGTCAGACGAATCTACTTCCATGTCATTTATATAAACTTTAACATTAAAATACATCCTGACCATCCTTTCATAGTGTCTTTATTGTTGACACATATGAAAAGGATTAATCAATATTTTTACTAAAGACAAATAAAACCTAGAAGCCCATATTGAAATAATAATTTTGTTATGCACTCTTATATGGTATGGTAACAATGCTTTTGAAAACATTGTTTTCAGTTTTTATTTCATAGAATCCGTTATATTTTTTTGCAATATTTTCAATCAAAAGCATACCAACACCGTGATTGGATTTATCATCTTTGGTTGTAATGAGCTTACCGTTATCATTAATGATAATTTCTTCAAAAGGATTTTCAACCTTGATAATCAAGTGATTGCTTTTGGTTATAGCACGAACAACTATTTTAGGGTTTTTACTTTTCAATTTAACACATGCCTCAACAGCATTGTTCAGTAGGTTGATGAACAAACAATTAAGGTCAATATTTTCTATTGACTGGATAGTTTCAGGTAAATCTAATTTGATATCCCATTGTATATTGGTATTTTTACATTCTTCAATTTTAATTCCTATAACTGTATTAACAATTAGGTTGTCCGTAAAATAATGAAAAGATGTAGAGTCAATTTTATTATTGAGCTCATTTAAAATGTCCGTAGCAGCTCCAATACTTTCTTCTGTATTTTTATTGACAAGTTTTTTTACAGTTTCTAATTGGTCTTTTAAATCATGCCTGATTTGACGGATTTCCTTTGTTTTTTCTTTGATGCTGTTGTAATAATCTAACTGAAGGGCTTGCAAATTTTCGCTCCAGAATAGTTTTTCCTTTAAAATTTCTTGTTCGTTTGCAGTTATCATTATGCGATATAGAATTAACATTAAAAATAAAGTAACAAAAGATGTGATAATAGTAGCTATGGTAGTAAAGAGACTTTTGCTATAAACTGTGCTAGATGTGACAAGTGAACATAAGAAACATAGTAAAAGAAATAATATTGTTATAATAGCAAAAACTTTTGGTTGTAGTTTTAAATCTTTATATTTGCAAATTAAATAAGAACTTACGCAAGCAAATAAATAAAAGAAAAACGCAATTGAACTAATGATTATTCGCATTTTTAAATTTATATTGCGCACTTCAGAAGAAGAAATATCTAAGATTGTTAAATAAAAAAATGTTTGTATTAGTTCAACCAAAAAGATTGCTATATTAAAAATTAAAATTGCTTGTAGTTTTTTTGTTATTTTTTCTTTACAGAAAAACAAAGCAAATATAATCATTGGTAAAATCATAAAGAGTGATTTAAATACCATTCTTATGTCTTCAGTAAGTAATTGTATTATGTAGGGTGAATAGCAAAACAAGTAGTATGATGTACTTAATATCATAGAAAAAGAAATAATTGTAAGAACAGGATGCTTTTTACAATAAAGAATTTTATGAAAAGTGTAAATATAAAGAATGCTGTTGAGTAATGTTTGTACACAGTCATAAATCTGAGCTGGTGTCATAATATATCCCCCCAATAATACAAGATTTTTTTCTTAACATCATGAAATCTGCTTTTAGCAACAGGAATTACTGTACCAGAAAATAGTGTGATTTTGTTATTGGAGATTTCATGAATCACATTCATATTTGCTAAATAACTTTTATGACATCTTATAAAGTTGCTTGGCAATTCTTTTTCAACATCATCTAATTTTATATTAATTTCCAAACGGGAATCAATAAGATGAAAAACAGCGGTACGGTTTATGCTTTCTACATACTTTATATCATCAATACGGATACGAAGCGCTTTGTTTTTTGATATGAAATTAATAGTATTTCCTCTGGATTCTGTTATCCTGTTGTGTGCCAGTGTAATTGCTTCGATAAATTTGCTTTTGTCAATCGGTTTCAAAACATAATATACAGGATTTACCGTGAAAACATCTTGTATGTATTCTGAATATGATGTCACAAAGATAAAATGTGTATTTGGATAGTTTCTTTTTATGTTTTTTGCTAAATTTATACCATCGATTCCAGGCATTCTTATATCAGTTATGATTATATCAAAAGATTTATTTTCAGTATCTAGGTAATTTACAAGCATTGCAGAACTATCAAAACAAGTAACATCTTTATCAAAATCAATTTCAGTTATTAAGTCCTGTAATTCTCTTAAAATATCTGCGTTATCATCACAAATTGCAATGTTAAGCATTTACACAACCTCCTATTAAATTTGATAGGTTTTATTATACAATAAAAACAAATGAATTTATATCTTTTTTCAACAAATTTAAGGTCATTTTGTAATTTAAGAAGAATAACATAAAGTATTGTGATATATTCGTTTTAATCTATTTTGAAAAAATAGAAGTATTGAGAAAGGTGATAAAGTCCTTTCCAATAATAAGTTAGGAGGAAAATTTGAAAAATGAAAAAAGTAAACAAAATCTTATCAGTGTTTCTTGCCATATTGATGGTATTTTCCATCATTCCAATGACAAGTATAGAAGCAAGTGCGGCAACGCTAACTCAAAGCCAGTTTGATACAAAACTATCACAAGTGAAATCGATGTATCCACATGGCTCACAAAAATATGAGTGGTCAGTTAATGGCTCGGTGGTGGGTTGGGAGTGTCACGGATATGGTCGATGGATTTCTTGGTATGTATGGGGTGTAGATTTTGCCAACGGTAGAGGTGCAAACTGGACTTTATACAAATCAACTTCATCTTCAACTTATATCGATAGTTTAGTGCCTGGTGATGTTGTTAGATATAGAACATCAACATCTAAAGCATGGAACCATACGATTTTTATTACAGGAATCTCCGGAAGTACAATTTATTATACTGATTGTAACTCGGACGGTAAAAACACAATCAAATGGAACCAAACAGTATCCAAATCAACATTAGCAGGTTATTTGAAAACTTCCTTATATGGTTCGGAAGCGGCTACATATGGTTACATTGCACACTATACACCGAACACATTGCTAGGTGGTTCAACTTCATGTAGTTGTTCAACCTCATATGCTGGTACCTATATTTGCACGACTTCGAGCTTGGACTTAACTATACGCAGTGGTCATGGAAGTTCATATAGTGCTATCGGTTCTATACCTCCAGGTGCTACTGTGGAAGTTACAAAAGCAAGTGGTACAAGTAGTAGTGATTGGGCTCATGTGACATATAATGGTGTTTCAGGCTATGCATCGATGCAGTATTTGACAAAAAAACAGGCAGGTCAGGAACGTGATAGTAAAATATATTTGCGTTTTTCTAATTCAGAGTATGGCAATTCAGTAGAAAGTGTTCGTACAAATGAAAGACTTTATCTTTGCTATGAAATGTTTGATGCAAATACAGGTGATGCCTTTGATTCTTATGTTACTGAAGGTTATTCTGTAAAGATAACTATTTATAAACCTGATGGTTCGGTTGCATATACTCAAACTAGTTATTCTGATAATGGCTGGATTTATATAGAAAACTATCCTGAAGGAGATTACACAGGCGAGGCAGTTTTCACTTGGGAAAGTGGAACATCACAGACGTTTTATAGGTATGCTGAAATAGTTTATGAGCCACGTGTAACCCCATCTGTATCAGATGTACAATTAAGTATAACTGGAACAAATAGTAAGACTATTAGTATTTCATATTCAGGTGCAACAAAGTCTGATTACATATATATGGATTGTACTACAAGCGGAGATTGTTTCGGTTATGACTGGGGTGAATGGAACGATGGAGTTATGTCAATGACAATAACTGGCATTAGAGCAGGACAAGGGGTTATAACACTTGAGTTGCGTGATTATGATACAGATGAACTTCTTGCTACCGAAAAAGTATATGTGACGGTTGTTGCACCTACATATACAGTAAGTTATAATGCGAATGGTGGTACCGGTGCACCATCAAGTCAGACGAAATATCACAACACAACATTGACATTGAGTAGCACCAAACCAACGCAAACAGGATATACATTCCTTGGTTGGTCAACAAGTTCATCAGCAACATCTGCAACATATTCATCAGGCGGAAACTTTACATCAAATGCTAATACAACGCTTTATGCTGTATGGAAAGCAAATACATATACAGTTAAGTACAATGCAAACGGTGGCACTGGCTCAATGTCAAATTCAAGCCACACTTATGATGTATCAAAAGCATTGACATCAAATACATTTGTAAGAACAGGATATACATTCCTCGGTTGGTCAACAAGTAGCACAGCGACAAGTGCAACATACACAAATGGTCAATCTGTAAAAAATTTAACATCAACAGATGGTGGAACAGTTAATCTTTATGCTATATGGAGTAAAAATCCGACAACATCTTATACATTATCATATAATGCAAATGGTGGCACAGGAACTCCAACATCACAAACAGGTTATACAAGCTATACAATAAGTAGCACCGTTCCTACTAGATTTGGTTATACATTCCTCGGTTGGTCAACAAGTAGCACAGCGACAAGTGCAACATATGAACCAAATGACACTATTACTCTTACAACAAATACAACTTTATATGCTGTATGGAAATCAGCAACAACATTATCTGTTGGGACATCATATTCAGCTAATGTAGATTTTGCAAATCAAGAAGTTTATTATGCATTCACACCTTCTTCAAGCGGTGAATATACATTTGAATCCACAGGTTCAGTAGACTCAAGAGTATATGTATATAATACATCAGGAACAGAAATTGGTTATGATGATGACAGTAGCGATGAAGGAACAAATTTTAAACTTTCATTGAATTTAACATCTGGAACGGAGTATTACATTAAAGTCAGAGCATATAGTAACTATACAGGAACAATTAACTTTAATATAACTGGCAAATATACCATAAGTTATAATGCGAATGGTGGTACAGGAGCACCTTCAAGTCAGACAAAGATACATGGTGTAACATTGACACTAAGTAGCATAACACCAATAAGAACAGGTTATACTTTCATTGGTTGGTCAAAAAGTAGTACAGCGACAAGTGCAACATACCAACCAAGTGATAGATTTACAACCAATGCGAATACAACTTTGTATGCAGTATGGAGTAAAAACCCAACAACATCTTATACCTTATCATATAATGCAAATGGTGGTATAGGAGCACCTTCAAGTCAGACAGGTTCAACAACCTATACAATAAGCAATACAACACCAGACCGAACAGGTTATGTATTCCTTGGATGGTCAAAGAGCAGCAGTGCAACCGCTGCATCATATCAACCGGGAGATAGCATAACAATTACATCAAATACAACGCTTTATGCAGTATGGAAAGCTGATACATCAACACTTGTAGTGAACTCAACATATAATGCAACTATTTCAAGTGGTGGTGAAATGAAGTATTATACATTTACTCCATCATCAAGCGGTAAATATGTAATCTATTCAACAGCAGATGAAGATACAAAAGTATTTTTGTATAATTCATCAGGTACAGAATTGGATAGTGACGATGACGGTGGTGATGGTAATAACTTCAGACTTGAATATAATTTAACTGCAGGTACAACATATCGTTTTGGCATAAAATATTGGAGTTCAAGTAAAACAGGTACAATTCCATTTACATTCGGTCGAGTATATACTGTTTTATATAATGCAAACGGTGGTACAGGTGCACCATCCTCACAGAGTAAAGATTACGGTGCACCACTTACATTAAGTGACGATACTCCAACAAAAGAGGGTCACACTTTCCTTGGTTGGTCATCAAGCAGTACAGCAACAAGCGCAGCATATTCAGCAGGAGGTAGCTTTACAACAAACGCAAATACAACACTGTATGCTGTGTGGAGAGCAAACGGAACATCTGACCCGGAAAACAGTTATGGCTTTGAAATCAAACAACCATCAAGAACCACAATTCGTCATAAGGATGGAATTAAGCTTCATGCGAATGTTGAAGGCACTGCTCCAACAGGTTCATATGTTGTATGGACTGCAAGTAACGGCAAGTTCAAGACAGAAGAAATCAATGGTGGGGATTCATTGAAAATCATTTCAAACAGCAACGGCAAGACAACATTTACAGCAACACTTTACAGTGCAGACGGTGAAATCCTTGCAACAGATACTATCGAGATGAAATCCAAAGCAGGTTTCTTCGATAAAATCGGTAGTTTCTTTCGTTCACTCTTTGGTGGAATCAAGATTTACGAAAACTAATTTCTAATCAGTAAACTTGTTGTCATTCTGAGTAACGCGAAGAATCTCAAATAAATTCCATAACTAATTCAAGCAGGGGAGAGTAAAATCTCCTCTGCTTTTTTGTGCCTTTGGGTGCAACCCACCTTTAAATGCATAGCATTTTTATCCATTAAGGGGTCATAGGGGTGTCCCCTGAAAACGGCAAGGATATGCAAAAAGCATACCACAGCCAATGCTTGTTACCGCAAAATATACGAGAGAAAAAGAACACCTGTCATTTTTCTGACAGGTATTTTTGTAGTGTTTTGTCACAAAATGAAGTATAAATTCGATTTATATTAAATAGGGTATTTACTGTCCATAAAAACACCCTATAAAGTAAATCCTTGAATTGACACAACACGACTGTTTGTTGTAAAATATAACTTAATTATAAGTAATTTTTAGTTTAGGGGAATTGCAATGATAACAGGCGAATTAAAATCAAAAATTGATAAGATTTGGGATACTATTTGGACAGCAGGTATTTCATCACCAACAACTGTGCTTGAGCAGATTACATACCTTATGTTTATGAAACTTCTTGATGATAACGAAATCAAGAAGGAGGGTAATGCTGCTGCACTTGGTTTTCCATATAAGAGCAAAATTTTCAAGGACGGTGAATTCACACCTGACGATGGTAATTCAAGCATTGCTTATAGTGAACTCCGTTGGAAAAAGTTCCATAATTCAGAGCCAAATGTAATGTTTGATACTGTTCGAAACTTTGTGTTCCCATTTATCAAATCAGTTAACGGTGAGGGTAAAGATACAGCTTTCTCTCGCTTTATGAATGATGCTGTTTTCCTTATTCCGACATCAAAAGTTCTCGCAGTTTGTGTTGATACCCTTAACGAAATCGATATGAGTAATAAGGACATTATGGGTGATGTTTATGAATATTGCCTTGGTCTTATGTCATCTGCAGGTGCATTAGGTCAGTTCAGAACACCTCGTCATATTGTTGATATGATGGTTGAGCTTGTTTGTCCTAATATTGACGATAAAATTCTTGACCCTGCAATGGGTAGTGCAGGTTTCCTTTTAGGTAGTGCGAAATATATCCAGAATAATTATAAAACTGAACTGATGCGTAAGGATGTTGCAGAGCATTATAACAAAACAATGTTCAATGGCTTTGATACTGACCCCACAATGCTTCGTATCGGTGCTATGAATATGCTTCTTCACGGTGTTGAAGAGCCAAATATTGACCGTCAGGATTCACTTTCTGATGATAATACTGTCCGTGATGAGTATTCACTTATTCTTGCAAACCCACCATTCACAGGTAGCGTTTTCCAGGAAGATATCAGCAAGGATATTTTAGCACTTTGCAAAACAAAGAAAACAGAACTCCTGTTCCTTGCTTTGTTTATAAAATCACTTAAAATCGGTGGCAGATGTGCTTGTATTGTTCCCGATGGTGTCCTTTTTGGCTCATCAAATGCACATAAGTCAATCAGAAAAGAACTTATTGAAAACAATTGCTTGCAGGCTGTAATTTCAATGCCATCAGGTGTGTTCAAGCCATATGCAGGAGTTTCAACTGCTGTTCTTGTATTCAAGAAAGACCCATCAGGCACAAAAGATGTGTGGTTCTATGATATGCAGGCAGACGGACACACTCTTGACGATAAGCGTACACCTATTGACGATAACGATATCCCTGATATCATCGCAAGATTCAAAGATTGTCATTCTGAGCAGAGCGAAGAATCTAAACGAGAACGCACAGAAAAATCTTTCTTCGTCGGGAAAGACGAAATCGTGTCAAACGACTATGACCTTTCAATCAATAAGTATAAGAAAACCGAATATGTGCCGATTGAGTACCCAAGTACCGAAGAAATCATGGCAGATATTCGTGAATTAGAAATTGAAATCGGGTCAGCGATGGATGAACTTGAAAAAATGCTTGGATTAAACTGATTTTTTTAAGTTTAATGTAAAACAAATTCGGATTTGTAGGGATGTTTATGAATTCAAATTGGACATACAAAAAAATAGGAGATGTATGCACAGTAGAAAGAGGTGGCTCACCTCGTCCAATCGATAAATATATCACAGAAGATGATAATGGAATAAATTGGATAAAAATTGGTGACACATCCGATTCAATGTACATTACATCGACAGCACAAAAAATTATTCCTGAAGGAATGAAAAAATCTCGATATGTAGAACCTGGAGATTTTCTTCTTTCAAACTCAATGAGTTTTGGCAGACCATACATATTGAAAATAGATGGCTGTATTCATGACGGTTGGTTGGTTTTGCGTGACATCAATAATTTGTTTGATAAAAGGTTTTTATACTATTATTTAAGCTCGCCAACTACATACCAAAAATTCAAGATATTAGCAGTTGGTGGAGTAGTAAATAACCTCAACAGTAACATGGTTAGAGGTGTTGAAATACCTATACCAGTCAAAGAAGAGCAAAAGAATATAGCAAACATTCTTGATAAGGTTAATGAATTAATTTGTAATCGCAAACAACAACTCCAACAACTTGATGAGTTAGTTAAAGCTCGATTTGTCGAACTGTTTGGTGACCCTAAAACCAATCCTTTTGGTTGGGAGCAAACTACGGTTGGTGATGTGTGTTCATCTATTGTTAGGGGCCCGTTTGGCAGTGCTTTAAAGAAAGAATTTTTTGTTGAGCGAAATGAAACGACTTATAAGGTTTATGAACAAAAACATGCAATTCAAAAATCTGCAACAATAGGTACATATTATGTGACTGCTGAAAAATTCAATGAACTTAAAAGATTTGAATGTGTTGCGGGGGATATTCTAATGAGTTGTTCAGGAACAATGGGTGAATTGTATCAACTGCCTATTGGATGTGAAAAAGGATTAATAAATCAGGCTCTCTGTAAATTTACTCTCAATGATAAAATTCTTCCTATTGTATTTTTAACATATATGAAACAAACCATTGGAGATTTAGAAACCAAAGGTAGTGGTATTCAAAATATTGCAGCAGTTTCATATGTCAAAGCAATGTCGATAAATTTACCACCATTGAATATACAGGAGCAGTTTGCAACCTTTGTTGAACAAGTAGAAAAATCAAAATCTGTAGTACAAAAAGCACTTGACGAAGCACAGACTTTATTTGACAGTTTAATGCAAGAATATTTTGGATAAATAGGTGGTGTAAATAATGACAGACTTTGATATTAAAGTAGATGTTGAACCAAAAGATAATTATGATAAAGCATTAAAACTATTGCTCGAAACAGACAATGCAATTCAAAAATTAACACCACAAGAAATGTCAAAACTTTTACAAGACTTTTCTAAGTATAAAGGTATGTATGGGTTATATCAAATGATGCAACAAAGAAATCGATGAGGTGAAAATATGAGTATTATTACACGTGTCTCAACTTGTATTCTTTTAGCAATTGTAAATTCTGTCCCTGCTTTCTTATTTGGTTATTCTTTCTTTGGCGTTTTTAAAGAATTTGATGTGATTTCCTCATCAACACAAATATCATATGCACTTGTTGTTACAATTGGAGTTGCTGTTGTGACATTGATTGTAAAACTTATTCGGTTGAAAAGAAAGAAATGTGCTAAAATTGAGATATGGTTTTCCTTGAATCATGCGAAAATTTGGTTAGGGTATTTTATTGTTATAATTATTCTTTTTTCTATAAAATCAGAAATTGTTTATACTCTTGCAGATTTAAAAGAGTTTATATCACTACAATGGATGATTTTTGGAATAAATGTTACAATTTTTTTAGTATGGAATATTATTATTACCGATTTAAAAAATAATCTTCCTTCAAAAAACACAAACAAAGGTTTGCTAGGGGAACTAAAATACATAAATATTAAATATGATTTCTATGTGGATGCAACTACTAGATTCATGGCTATTACTATTTTAGTAATTAATTTGTTTATTTTATTATATGCAACTGCATCAGTTTATTTAATATTTGATAGTAGTTATGGCGTTAACGTGATTAATCAGAATATATCAAAAGTAAGTTTTTATTTATGCACAAACACATTGGCAAGTTTGTTTTTTGACATCTTAGCACCTTTTGTAAAAGAGAAAAAAGATATTTTTAAAAAATCAAAACCAACTAATGAAGAAATTGAAAAATATATTAAAAGTAATAAAGAGATAGTAACTGCATTAAAAGAAGTAGAGTTAATCAACAAATTAACTACAATAGACGAAAAACAAAAGGCGGTGCTTTCTGCAAAAGCTCTATATAATGTTACTGGACAACCATTCTTGTTAGATATAATCAAGAATGGAGCAGATGAAGCGAGTTCTGCTTTAGATACATATTTAAGTTATATGAATGAAAAGAATGATAAGGATAACGATAAGGAATAATTTTAATATGTTTTTTATCGAATCTATGCGAATGATGTGTTTCTATTAGTATGCAGATTTTTCAGGATAACCTAAAATCACGCAGATACCATCGCAAAAATTATTTTATAGAAAGCAATTAATGAAGCATATACATTGTTAGACAGTTTAATGCAAGAATATTTTGGATGAGGTGATTTTATGGGGTTTCCTGATAAAGTTCAGGCGGAAGCTTTAGCTGCTTGCGGAAGATGTTGTTGTATTTGCCATAAATTTTGTGGTACAAAAATTAATCTTCATCATATAAAACAATCAGCAGATGGTGGAGATGATACATTAGATAATTGCATCCCTCTGTGTTTAGATTGCCACGAGGATATGGGTAAAGCAGACCCAAAGCATTCCACTGGTAAGCATTATACCGAACGTGAATTAAGGTTACATAGAGATAATTGGTACGAAAGTGTTAGAAATTCAAGAGAAGGTATTAAAGAAGTAACTAAAGAAGATATTGAGAAACTATTTGCTAATGACGAAGTCATTGTATTTGATGGTGGAACAGTAGGTGCAAATAGTGAAGTGACTATTGCTGGCATGACAAAAGCACTTGAGGAATTGACAAAGCATTTACCCGAAATAACTCAAAGTGATAAATGTTATCATACAAGTGATGACGATGACTTGTTACCTGATGGGTCAAGCCGAGAGATTGTAATAATTTAGCTGTTTGATGAGGTGGGAAGATGGAAACCAAGAGAAAAACAAAAGAAAGTAAGCCAGTGTTGGCTATATGTTATGATTTTGATAAAACATTGTCTCCTGACGATATGCAAGCTCAAGGATACATACAAGCTGTTTATGATGGAGATGTACAAGCTTTTTGGGATGAGTCTAATGCATTGGCAAAAGAAAATGAAATGGATACTAATTTGGCATATATGTATAAAATGGTACAGGAAGCACATGGCCGAATTGTATTCACTAGAAAAACATTGGAAGAATACGGTGCGAAAGTTGCACTATTCCCAGGTGTTGAAGAATGGTTTGAACGAATTCGTAAATACGGAAAAGAGAATGGCGTTATAGTTGAACATTATATCATTTCATCAGGTTTGAAAGAAATGATTGAAGGTACATCAATTGCAAAAGCTGGAGTATTTGAAAAAATATATGCAAGTTCTTTTATGTTTGACCAAAGAGGAGTTGCAATATGGCCTGCACAAGCAATAAACTATACAAATAAAACTCAATTTTTATTTAGAATAGAAAAAGGAACACTAGATGTGAATGATTCTGGTGTTAATGATTATTATGAACCTGAAAAAATTAGAGTGCCATTTAGAAATATGGTTTATATAGGAGATAGTGATACTGATATTCCATGCATGAAATTAGTTAATGCATATGGAGGACATTCAATAGGTGTTTTTAATAACGATACATTTGATAAAACAAAGGTTTATAAAATGTTGCATGATAATAGAATTAAATTCTTTGCACCTGCTGATTATACTGATGGTTCTGACTTGGATAAATTAGTAAAATCTATTATTATCAGAACAGCTTCAAATGAAGTTCTAGAGGATATACATTATGAGTGTAAGAAAGAACAAGTAGAAAATCAAATTAATATACTTAAAAACAATGATGAAGAAAAACAAAATAGATTTAATTTAATTGTAGCGTTAGATGGAAGTATAGATTTTGAAACAACTCATAAGTTAATGAAAAATTTATTAACCATAAGCGACTGGACAGATGAGGAAATCGATAAATTATTGGATATTGCCATAAATAATCATCCAGTAAGATATCTTTTAAACGATAAAGATGTTAATAAGTTTTATAAGAAAATTATAAAAATGTTATCTCAACCAAATGAGAAAACTCAAAAAGTACAAGGTTTCTTCAAGAAGAAAAGTAAAAAATAACACAATCAAAGGAGATTTGTTATGACTCAATTTGATTTTATTTTGAATAACACTAAATACAAGGCTATATATGATGCTTGTGTATTGGCTGAGAATGCTGATATTCCATCTGATATGGCTTCAAATTGTCGTAATGCTCTTTTGACAATAGTTGAATTTATATACGATAAACACAGTGTAGAAATACCGAAAAATGCAACAATGCTTGAGCTTATCGACAACAAACTCATAACAGGGTTTGTTGATAACAGTGTCATTCTTGAAACACTTCATTTCATCCGTAAGTTGGGTATGAATGCACAGCACGATAAGAATATCAAGAAAAAATATGCTCGTCTGGCTCTTGATAACCTTGCTTTCTTTGCCGAATTTGTATATAGAAAATTTGAGCAACCCGAAACTGTTGCATCTTTCACAATTCCTGCATATATGAGTGAGGCAGAAACCCGTCGTGTTTATATAGATGTTTATCTTGGTGAAGTCGGTTGGAATGTGCTTGAACCAAATAGCACAACAACTCTTCCAAACGGTACAGTTATAAAAAGCGGTACAGTAATGCCCAATATGGCTTGTTGTGAAATTCCTGTTAAAGATATGCCTAATGCTTCAGGTATCGGGTTCTGCGATTATGTCCTTTATGGCAAGGACGGTAAGCCACTTGCTATTGTTGAGGCAAAAAAGACAAGTGTTGATGCAACTGTTGGCATTCAGCAAGTTAAAACCTATGGCGAATGTATGAAAAAGCAATATGGCTATGTTCCTGTGCTTTACTATACAAATGGTTATGAAATCTATGTGATTGACGGACTTTATCCATCCCGCAAGGTTATGGCGTTCCATACTGCTGAAGAACTTGAATATATGATTCAGAAGCGTAGCAGAAATGACATAACTGACCTTGTAATCCGTGATGATATTTCAGGCAGACCATATCAGAAAATGGCTATAACTAACGTCTGTGAAAGATTTAATGACCTGCACCGTAGGGGACTTATCGTTATGGCTACGGGTACGGGCAAAACAAGAGTTTCAATCTCTCTTGTTGAAGTTCTTGCTCGTAACAAATGGATTAAAAATGTTTTGTTCCTTGCTGACCGTACAAGCCTTGTGCAACAGGCATTCAAGAATTTCCAGAAGATTTTACCTGATATGAGTTACTGTGTTCTTTCTGACAAATCTCTCGCAGATGAGCCAAATGCAAGAATCACATTCTCAACTCATCAGACAATGATAAATTATATTGATGCTGAAGATAAAGAATTCACTTCAGCAAGATTTGACTTGATTATCGTTGACGAGGCACACCGTTCAATTTTCAATAAATACGGCTCAATCTTCTCATATTTCGACTGTTTGCTTGTAGGTCTTACTGCAACACCAAAAGACGAGGTTGATGCAAATACATATCATCTTTTTAACTGTGAAAATGGTGAACCTAATTTCTCTTATTCCCTTGAAGAAGGCGTAAAAGAACATTACCTCGTACCTTATAAAGTTAAGAGCAAAACTACAAAACTTTTAAGTCATGGTATCAAATACAGCGACTTGAGTGCTACTGACAAGCAAAAAGTTGATGTTGTGCTTGAGGATGATGTGGCATCTGACTATGTTATTCCAAAAGAAACACTTTTCAAAATTTTCTATAACGAAGATACTTGTCGCAGAGTCCTTGATGAGCTTATGACTAATGGCTTAAAGGTTGATTATGGTCAGAAACTTGGCAAAACAATTATCTTTGCATACAACCACAAACACGCAAAACTGATTGTTGATGTATTTAAGAAAACATATCCAAAATATGGTGAGGATTATTGTCAGCTTATTGATAATCAGGTTAAAGGTGCAAATGAGCTTATAACAAAATTTGAAACTGATGATAATTTCCGTATCGCAGTTTCTGTTGATATGCTTGATACAGGTGTTGATGTTCCAAGTGTGTTGAACCTTGTGTTCTTCAAGCCTGTTAAATCAAAAATCAAGTTTGTTCAGATGATTGGTCGTGGTACTCGTCTTTGCGAAGGCCTTATTGACGGTAAGGATAAAGAATATTTCCTTATTTTTGACTACTGTGGTAACTTTGAATATTTTGACCAAAATCCTAATGGTACTGATGGCATTGTTTCAAAATCAATCTCACAGAAATTGTTTGATGCAAAACTCAACTTGCTTGTTGAATTGCAGAAAATTGAACACCAGACAAATCCTGAACACAAGACATATTACGACAAAATCAAGCCCGAACTTATCAATAAAGTTCTTGGTGTAAAGGCTAATAGTGCAAGAATTTCCGTAAGAGAAGAATTAGCTTATGTTGATAAATTCTGTGACCAGGAACGTTGGCAGGCCATTTCAATTCTTGATGCAAAGGAAATGCAACTTCACATCTCAAAACTCGTTGATAGTGATATTGGTGAAGATAAGAAAGCACTTGCATTTGATGTTAAGATGTTCAATATTGAACTTTCAGTTCTTGCAAATGGTAACATAAGTGAAGCAACAAGGTCTGTTGGTATGGTCAGAAAGGCTGCAAGACTTCTTCTTGACTATTCAACAATTGATGGTGTTAAAGCAAAGGCAGATGTGCTTCAGATACTCGCAGGTACAGATTTCTGGGAAAGTCCAAAAGTCAGCGACCTTGAAAAATATCGTGATGAAGTCCGTGACCTTATAAAATATATTCCATCAAAAGATGACCCTGTTGATATTGATACAGCTGATGAAATCATCGATAGCGAATATGATGGCAATGGACTTGTTGATATAAGAACTTACAAGGAAAAAGTTATTGATTACCTTGCAGAAAATACCAATAATCCAACAATTCTCAAAATCCGTAATCTTGAGCCTATCGATTCTAACGACCTTAAAGAACTTGAACGCGTTCTCTGGGAAGAACTCGGCACAAAGGATGAATATCAAAAGATTACAAACATTGATAATCTTGCTGCGTTCATCCGTTCAATTGTTGGCATTGAACAAGATGCAATTAATGAAAAGTTTGGTGAATTCTTAAGTGGTAATATCTTCAATTCACAACAACAAGAATTTGTTAAATCAATTATTGATTATGTTCGTGAAAACGGTGACATCAATGTAAATGACCTGATTGAAAAATCACCATTTGATAATTATGATATTATCACAATGTTCGGTGCCCAGGCACAAATACTACGAAACATTGTTGATATCATGCACAACAGCATCACCGCAGCATAAATGATATGCAAAAAGGAGTTGATAGGTTCAACTCCTTTTGTTGTTTTGTAAGGTCATAGTTAAACATATGACAATAATTAAGAAGATGTTATACAGAGAATAGGGGAATGTGCATTTTATATATTGATTACTATCATAAATAGAATTAAAATTCACTGTCTGAGTTTTAGAATACGAAATGATATTGTTAAATATAAACATCTGTAATCTTGCACAATTTGATGTGCTGTTTTTCTAACAATATGACGAAGTGATTTGTTTGTATTTGTTTCTATAATGTGGTAAAATAAATTGAGTATTTATACCTTGGCAATAATTACATTGTTTGGAGGAAAAACTATGAAAAAAACAATTATTAAAGCAATGTCTGTGATGTTGGCAGTTGTGCTTACATTAACAGCAGCACCATTGAGTGGCTTTGTGGGACTCGAACTCCCCGAATGGCTCGATTTTTCAGTTATGTCTAAAGCAGAAGGAAATTCAGGCACATGTGGAGAAAATCTTTCATGGAATTTTGATGAATCAACAGGTACCTTGACCATTTCCGGTACTGGTGATATGTTTGGATATGCAACAAACGGTGCTCCATGGGAAGGTTTTAAAGAAAATATTCAAACAGTTGTTATAAACAAAGGTGTGACATCAATTGGTGCAGCAACATTTTTTTCTTGCAAAAATATTACAAGTGTCACAATTCCAGATGGTGTGACAACTATTGGTATGAATGCTTTTTGTTATTGCGAAAAACTTACAGACATAAATCTTCCTAGTAGTTTAACGATAATAGAAGACGGAGCATTTTATTGGTGTACTCGTCTTAAGAATGTTAAATTTAATGAAAATGTTACAAAAATAGGAATGGAAGCTTTTACTTGTACTGATATTACTGAAGTAACAATACCTTACAGTATGGAATCAATTGGTGATTGGGCATTTTTGGGCTGTAAAAATCTAACTAACATATTTGTTGACAGTTTTAATAAGTATTATTCTAGTGATGAATATGGTGTATTATTTAATAAAGATAAAACAATACTTATTCAATATCCTATAGGAAACACAAGAAATAATTATGTTGTTTCAAGCACAGTAAAAACAATAGAACCCTCAGCGTTTTTCAATTGTTTAAATCTTGAAACCATTATGGTTAATATTAATAATAAGAATTATTCAAATGATAGATATGGTGTTTTGTTTAATAAAGACCAAACTACACTTATTGCTTATCCAGCAGGAAATTCGAGAACAAGTTATATAATTCCTAAAAGTGTTACAAAAATTACATATGAAGCATTTTATAACTGTGTTAATCTTAACAATATTGCAATTCCTGAAAGCATTTCAACAATTGAATACGGTCAATTTGAAAATTGTACTAATTTAACAACAATCACGATTCCTAAAGGTGTTACAAAAATAGATGAATATGCGTTTAATAATTGCACAAGTCTTAAAGATGTATATTATTCAGGTACAAAAGATGAGTGGGATGATATATCAATATGCTCGTATAATTCTTATTTAGAAAAGGCAACGATTCATTACAATTCTACAGGTTCAGATAACCCCGCAGAATCCGATGAAATGCAAGATGGACTTTATGTTTTTTCAAATAATATGGCAATGTCATATATGATTGGCGACAGAATTTTTCTTGCAGTTTCTCAAGTTGATAATGGTAATTATTCTGTTCCTGAAAAATTATCAATAAGTTTCATGGATACAGCTAAAATTAAACTGATTGATATATTTGATTATGATTATTTAAAAAATAGTTTGCCTAATCCGACAGATGATATTTTTCCAGAAAACTTTAAGTATTGTAAATTTGTGTTATTGGAAGCAATAGAAGAAGGTATAACTGATTTCGTTTTAACAAATAGTGATACAAAGGATACATTCAGGTCGTACATAATGGTTTCGGAAGATACAGATGCATCTTATAGAGCTGATAAAATTGGAACTCGCGTTGACCACGGTGAAGAATACAATTTTGTAGTGAATGGAATAGTTATTTCTGATTTTAAATATACAAAAACATCCGGTGGCTATGACTTCGAGATGAATGCATACAATAGCAAATATTCTTTGGGCGTTGTCGAGGTCTACAATGCAGACGGAACACTACGACAAGTTGAAAAAATAGATAAATTTTCATCTGCTGACAATGTTGTTGGAGTTTTTGCTGAAGGATGGTATTTATTAGAGGATTTTGCTAGAGGTGAGCTAATTACATTTAAGCAAGACTCAACAAACAAGAAAACACATATAAGGGTTTTTGTCCCTCAAGAGGGGTATATTCGAGTTACAAACGATTCTGCAGTATCAACAAGTTGCTTTATTTTAAATCTGTTTGATGCAATCTCTTCTTCAGGAGGAATTGTGTCAGAAACAAGTTCATTAAATGATTCACAGATTGATATTCTCGACAAAAAAATTCTTGAAAAGTTTATTTTCAACACTTTTTATATGGAAACTGCTCAAAGGTATCAAGAAAACTTAAAAAATATGGTTGCTGAAAATATTACAGAAACAGTTTTATTATCTTTGATTTCACAAATTGGTGGTATTGCAGAAGGGCTTTTGATGGACATAGACTTAAGTTTTGCAGATATTTGTAAAGAGGCATTGGGCACTGCTGCAAGTATTGGTGAAGAAATATTTACCAAAGTAACTGGCATTTATGGTGCTACAATTGGTGCAATGATGAATTCTCGAACAGTCATTAACTATGCTAATCAAATGCGTGATTGGATTATAACAACAGATAAGCAAGGTTATTATGGTATTAAAACACCATACAACGCCAATTATGACAGTGGTATATTGACATCAGGTGACGGAATCACAGTTAAAACAAATGAGAATGTTTCAAGTGAAGTTATTTTACAAACAGTAAGAATATTGAAAGATGATTCAATAACAACTGAGCTTAATACAGGTGAAATCTTAAATGATTACATTGTTTATAATATTTCACTTGTGAAAGATGGTGAAGAAATACAACCCGATGGTCCTGTAACTGTATCTTTGAAGGTGCCATTAGGATTTGGTAACAGAGTATCTGTATCAAGACAGCGCGAAGACGGCTCATGGCAACTGATTGAAGCAACAGTAAAGAATGGTATTATTAGCTTTGAGGTTGACCATTTTTGCAAGTTTGTTATAGGAAATGTTGTTGGTAATTTTAATATCAATCAACCTTCCACCACCACAATTCGTCATAAGGATGGAATTAAGCTTCATGCGAATGTTGAAGGTACTGCTCCAACAGGTTCATATGTAGTATGGACTGCAAGTAATGGCAATTTCAAAACAGAAGAAATTAACGACGGCAATTCATTACAGATTATTTCTGATAAGAACGGCAAAACAACATTCACGGCAACACTTTACAGTGCAGACGGTGATGTCCTTGCAACAGACACAATCGAAATGAAGTCAAAAGCAGGTTTCTTCGATAAATTAGGTAGCTTCTTCCGTTCACTTTTCGGTGGAACAAAGATTCACGAAAACTAATCATTGCACAATTTAACAACCTAATGAAAACAGC
>JAZSDZ010000042.1:0-6210 GCA_045531435.1 Candidatus Fimenecus sp. | reverse complement strand
ATCTTGAAATCGTAAAAAGATGTTTATATCTTTTTGCTACAGGTGAATGTAATAATCTCGGATTTTTGCCGTCATTTGTTTATGAAACACCTTATTATCATTCGGGTGAAGCACATATCGCAGACTACGCACTTTTATATGTTGTTTCCGTATGCGATTATTATGAACATACTGCAGACATCGGCATTGTAAACGACCTTTTGCAGGTCTGCAAATCACAGCTTGACAGCTTTGAAGCAATACTTGATGAAAATATGATTGTTACAAATCAGGACGGTTGGTTTGCTTTTATCGATTGGTGTCCGGGGCTCGAAAAAATGACGGCTTTGCAGGGTGTATATCTTTATACTCTTGAACGTTTTTCAGAATTATTGAAAGCAATCGGTGACGAAGATTTCAAGAAATATTCATCGCTTCTTTCAATTGTCCGTTCCGCTTCTAAAAATTTTCTTTATGATGAAAATGTAAAAGCTTTTATAAATGATCCGGATAACAGGCAGTTTAGTGTACATTCGCAGGTATGGATGATATTGGGCGGTGTAATAAACGGAGAAGAAGCCAAAAATCTTCTGATACACTGCTTTGATAACGATAAGGCAAAACAGCCCGTTACTCCTTATATGCGTCATTATGTCACAGAGGCTATGATAAAACTTGGTTTGGAGAATGAAGCTGTATTATATCTGAAAAGATTCTGGGGCGGTATGCTTGAACTCGGGGCTGATACATTTTGGGAAGCATATATTCCCGATGACCTTGATTTTTCACCGTACGAGGACAGAATGATAAACAGTCTCTGCCATGCGTGGAGCTGCACACCGTCATATTTTATCCGAAAATACGGAATGTAGTTTTGTGAGAGATTTTATTTTGTCGAGTTGAATAATGGTTAGCTTTTATACACAATACCTCTCCAAATCCTCAATGGCCTTGTTCTTTGTTATATATTCTCAGTAATTTTGTATTACAGTGTACGAGCAATTCGGACACTATTTTTATTGTACATCCGTTTTCAAACAGCATTGTTGCTGAGGTGTGCTCTACGGTTTCCATCTTTTTCTATGATTCCTGCCTTTCTGCCATTCGGGTTAAAGCCAAAAATGAAACATATAGCCAAAAGCAAGTTAAAATGATACGCACCCCAAAAGCGTTCGATTTTGGGGTGCATATATTTATAGTTCTGTTTAATTATTAATCAATAATCTTTAAGTCCGTCTGACTCGCGGATGATTCTGTTAATCAGGTCCTTGAAGAATCTTATAATTTTTTCGATAATATTTTCGCCTTCGTATTCAGCGTCCTCACCGTCAGCACCATAACAGCCTATGTTGTTGCCCGTTATTTTATTGCCGAAAATATCGGTTGTCAGATCATTGCCTTCAACTTCAATTCCGGCACCGATAAGCGGTGAGTCTTTCGACAACATAAAGCTTTCAAGCGATGTCAAATCGCTGCCTGCAAAGCCCGGAACTGTGTTTTTTGAAAACAGGTCGCAAAACGGATTTGCGGTGTTATAGTAGCAGTTGTTTGCAAAAACATTGCCGTCGCGGAAATAATCCGCCGTATCGCAAACCACAACATAGCCGTCGGCAGGCGCAATAATATTGTTTGCAATAACCGAATCATACATATCTATCATATAAAAATCGGCACAGTTGACTATTGTGTTATTGTAAAATTTAAGTCCGTGTTCACCGGGATTAGCTGAAATTCTGCTTCTTCCGCCGTTATCGTTAACGGACAGGCAGTAGCGTACAGTATTGTTTTTATGCCCGCTGTGGAAGGGACAGTTGCAGATAAAGCGCATATTGTCGTGGGAATAGATATACTGATACGTGCAGTTATGCGAATAGGAATCGAAATCAACCGCCATGCCGTCTCCCACATTCTTCTGTCCTGCAATTTCGCAGTATTGAATTGTGCTGTTTACGCTTCCCCAGAACCACATTGCGGCAGTGTAATAAAGAATCTCGCCGTTTTCATCAGTTCCGGGACCCTGGCAGCAATTGATTGTGCGGCAGTTTGTAACCAGTGCACCGTCGCACATACCAACAAGCACTGCTTCAGCATCCATTTCGTGTAAATAGCAGCCTTCAATAAGCAGACCTTTGTTGAATACAGGGTCGATATCCTCTTCGTTTTTGGTCCACCACTCCTGCTTATCGTTCCATGAGCCCCATATTATGAAGCCGTTACCGCAGTTGTAAACTTCACAGTTTCTTATTGTAAGGTCATTTACAGCATATCTCGACCTTGCGGGTAAGCCCTTGACCATAACCGCCGCTCTTGCACCTGACGCACCATTTGAAAAATCGTCGCGGCTGGTTACTCTGTGATTCTGCATATCAGTGAAATAAACATTGTCAATAACAATGCCTTCACTCGTCTGATTAAGGGTATCAATCCATATTCCGCCACTGTTCGGCGCTTTGATGTGCAGGTTAGATACTGTTATGTAAGAACAGTCAAAAAAGCGGAAAACTTCTGTTTTTTCGTTCGTTTTCAGTATTGCTTTTTCACCCTCGCCGTAAGAAGAAATAACAATAGGGTTTTCTTTTGTGCCGTTGCAGGTGAGCGTTACGGCGCATTCGTATTCACCGCCGTTTTTGAAAAGAAAATGAGTGCCTGCTTTAATAACAGGATCTTTAAGTCCTGACAAGGTTTTTATGGGGCTGTCGATATCCGTGCCGCTGTTTTTATCGTCACCGTTAACGGAATCGATATAGTAATAAATCTTTTCGTCTTCGGCCGCAAAAGCGAATAATCCCACAGACAAGAAAATAACCGAAAATGTGAGTAAAAAACATAAAATCCTGTTTGTTTTTTTCATGAATATCTCTCCTTGTGGATTGAATTTCAAAATCAGTATTTATTATAGCATATAATAATTTCATTCTCAACACTTACATCAGATTGTAAATTCAGATTAAGTGTGCTAAAATAAATTGGATAAATTAGAGTTTGCGGAGATTTTTTATGGGCGAAACACATTACGATTCAGCAACTAAAATGCTCGGCGGTTTCCCGAAAATAAAAAAGCTCGGTGCTGTCAGCCCTAACGGCGAAAGCACTCCTTTTGTGTGGAATAACCGTCTGATGAGGCTCGAGCTTGACGATGTAACAAACGGCGCATATCATTTTGAATTGCAGCCCGGTGATTGGCTTCTGGCGGGATTTGTGTGATTCAACAAGTAAGAATATTTTACGGAAATCTCTTGGCTTTAACAAATTCCAATTTGTCGAGTTGAATAATTGTTGACTTTTACTGCTTTTTATACACAATACCTATCCAAATCCTCAATAGCCTTTATTTTTTGCTTCTGAATAACATGAATATATGTATTTTCAGTAACCCTTGTATCGCAGTGTCCGAGTAATTCGGACACTATTTTTATTGAGCAGCCGTTTTCAAACAGCATTGTTGCAAATGTATGTCGCAGTGAATGAGCTCCACGGGTTTCATCTTTTCCTATGATCCCTGCATTTCTCGCCATTCTGGTTAACGATCTCCCTATGGATGCTCTTGTGGGTGATTTACCGTTTGATGTAGTAATAATAAAATTACTGTTATCGGACATCTCTTTAAGTTGTATCAGAGCTTTTTTGGCCTTTGATGACATTGGAATGATACGCATACTGCTGTCAGTTTTAAGATTATTTTGTATGACTACTTCATACCTTCCGTTAACAGGAATATATACAGAAGACTTGTTTATATCAATCAGGTTTTCTCTGAAGTCTATGTCATCCCAAGTGAGAGCCAACGCTTCACCAATTCGTATTCCGGTATAGAGCAGTAAGATGATTACAGGTGCAAAACGGTAAACCGGAGCACCGTTACTGTAGGTTCTTGAAAGTTCTTCTTCGAGCTTCTGCCTTTCTTCAAAAGTGAAATAATTATGTTCGGCTAAATCAGGCTTGATATTTATTGGTAGTTCGATTCCTTCTGCAGGATTATAGCTTTGGCCGCTGATTGATCTGTAATATTTGTGACAACAGGTGATAACCTCATATGCTTTTTTGACAGTAGAGTAGGAGAGACCCCTTGCTGTTAAATCGTTAACTATGTTCTGAATATCTTTATGTTTGATTTTGGCAATAGATATGTGACCTATTGCCGGAATGACATATTTGGTTAGTGTTGACATCTTTGTATCATAAGAACCGGCTTTGAGCTTATACTTTTCTTTTGTAAGCATCCAGTTCATAGCAAAGTTATCAAATCGTAAATCAAGGTCGCAACAGGTGTTAAGATTCAGTTCTTCTGAAAATTCTTCTATTCTGTTAATTAGTATTTCGATGGTTTTACCGCAGAATGTTTTTCTGTGTTTGACTCCATCAATGGTATAAGCTATATTAGTTTTCCATATTTTGTCTCTCTCATAATAATAAATGTTTTCACGTTTTATAGAATTGTTTACTTCTTGTGAATTATCAATTTTCAATTAATCACATTCTTTATTTACAATATAAATCTATATCGGATATAGCTTTTGCCTTTAGTTTATGAATAATGTGTATGTAAGTGTTTTCTGTGAACCTTACGCTGCTATGACCTAATAGCTCTGAAATGATTTTGCTGTTACAACCATTTTCGAAAAGCATTGAAGCGAACGTGTGTCTCAGACTGTGAACAGTACGATGTTCGCCACAACCGATTATGCCTGAATTTTTGAGCAGTCTATTGAAACATTGATATAAGTTAGTTGGATTGACTTGATTGCCGTTGCTGTCTGAAATAACATATGTGCTTCCCTTGGAAAGCTGCTTTAATTCAATAAGACACCAGCGAGCTTTTGCTGTCATAGGTATATACCTGAGGCTGCATGGCGTTTTGCCGCCTTTCTGTGTTATAAGTTTCATTTTGCCGTTTTCATTCGTTCTTACACTGCTCTTATTGATATTAATAAGCTTATCGAAAAAATCGATGTCTTGCCAAGTCAGAGCAATAGCTTCGCAGACACGCATTCCGGTATACATTAACAGAACAAGTGCCGGTCCGTATCGGTACATTAAGTTTCCGTTGTTATCGGTTGAAAAAGCGGATTCTTCAAGAAGCATCCTTTCGTCTCTAAGCAGATAACGCGGATCAGGTTTCCTTGGCTTTGGCAGAGTTATTCCTTCGCACGGATTTGAAGCTTGTTCAGATATAATGCGATAATATCTGAAACTTGCAGATATATTGAAAAATACGCTCCTTACTATTGAAGGGGAGTATCCGTCATCTGTTAGTTTATTAATCAGGTTTTGAATGTCAGTGCTTTTTATCTCACAAAGCGGTATGTGACCAATGTGAGGCTGTATGTATTGTCTGAATATGAATTGGGTTTTATTAAATGTTTGTGGCTTTACTTTATTCTTTTTAATTTTTTCTAACCAAACTGTAAAAAAGTTTTCATAACGTATGCTGTTGGAAAGCAAAATTAATTCATTCATGAATGTTTCGGTAACGAACTTTTCTATTTTTTCTTCTATGATTTCAATGCTTTTTCCACTGAAATATTTTGTGTATCTTTCGCCGTTTTTGCAGTAGATTACATAGTTCGAAAGACTCTGACCTCTTGACCCAATTCTGGGTTCAGATATTGAATAAATTTTATTTTTCTGTTTTTCGAAATTTGTCATAAGTATACCTTGAATAATTAGATTAAATTTGATAAAAGTACAATAATTTTGTGGTGCTTTTATAGGGGAACTTTTGAGAAATTTTGAGAAATATCGAGGAAAATTTAGCTTTGGTGCTTGGAAAATGGCTCTGTATCAACGATTTTTGAGTTCGGGATACCCGGCTGCAAAACTCCGACCCCCCAGTTCGAATCTGGGTGGCGCCTCCAAAAAAGTCCCAGAAATGCCTCTACAGAGCCGTTTGTGGGACTTTTCCTTTTTTTAAATCATTCTTAAAAATGACATAAAATGTCAAAAATAATGATAATATAGAAAATAAACAGCATTTTTTGGTGAAAAAAATTTAAATTTACCACCTTTTTACCACCTTTTTTAGCACCTTTTTACCACATTTTTACCACATTTTTCCGTTTTTCGGTAAGTTTTCGGTAATTTTTCGGTAATTTTTCGAAGTGGTAACATTTTTTAAGGTATGAGTTTATCGCACTCAGGTGCTTAAGTCAAATCTGGATGTCATCTAACCCATTTTGTCCCCAATATTTTTAATTTATATGATGTTTTTAGATATAATTTAAGACCTTCCGT
>JAZSDZ010000006.1:0-7625 GCA_045531435.1 Candidatus Fimenecus sp. | reverse complement strand
AATGGAATTAACCATTCTCCGTTAATTTATGTGATTTTAACTTATTATTCCCAGATGACCCATAAGAGAAGATAACCAGTGATAACAGTACCCATTGTACCGGCAATCATCATAATAACATTCCAGTCAACTTCACCCAATGCATCCATTATCCCATAGGAGAATGTACCACCATTGACTGCAAAAAAGCCTTCGCCGAATAATGTTGGATTTGTCGTTGCAATAATACCTAAAGCAACAAAAATTAAAGCAGATGTTACGGTTATGTATGGTCTGATTTTCTGAAATGCCAACATAAGAATATATGTCAGAGCAAAAATGACCAAAGACGTGATTGTGATAGGACTCATAAAAAGTCTCCTTAAATTAAAAATTGGAGTATGCACAAAAAAACAGAACCCACATAAAATGAGTTCTGTCAATAATTGGAATAAAGCATAAAACTGTAACCAAATCAATCCACAACAAATAGAATTTATAAAATTCTATGACAGACTCCACCACTTATTCAGATTGAGAAAAGTGATTATACTCTTGTTTGTTAATAAAGTCAACAAGTTAATCAACCAATTATATTATCAATGTCAATTTCCCAAATGTCTTTATTGATTTCCTTTGCGTCGGCATATGTTTTAGCACCTGATTCAAAGATTACATAGAGTTTTCCGTCGTAATAATCAGTACCTTCCATTAATGTTGGCATTTTGAATCTTGTGATTCTGTTCTTTTTCTTTGCAACATAAAGAGTAACATCAGCATCAAAAACATTTACTGTATCTGAATTCCATTCTGTAAATGGCTCAAAAATGTGCATTTTTGAGTTGTTTCTTCTGCCGTAGGATGTGCTGAAAACAACTTCATCATTATCGGTAATGCTCATTCCCTGAACTTTATCAGGAATTGAGAGAATTACATCAGGAGTAACCTTTTCCTTCGCAGAATAATCGACATTCAAAGGTAAATTATAACCACAACTCCACGCATGATTTGAGCCGTAATGATGTGACTGGTTTACCTTGTTGCTATCCTTATCGTTGTTATAAAATTCAGAAACCCATAGTTTTTCTCCGTCACAATAAAGAACAGAGCCTTTTACGGGTACGGAAAAATATCCGTCGTAAGCAACAGATGAGCCATTTTCACTTTGGAACATATCAATAGTAAAATGATAGATTTTACCGTTTGAATTCATACTGCCACCTGACGAAATCCATAAATCATTTCCGCTACAGGCAATACCACCTGCGTGACCTGTAAAATCGTCAATTATGAACATTTTACTTTCTTTAGTTTCAGGATTTACAAAATAAATTCTTGAAAACTGCTTGTTACCATCAGTATCGTTTGGCATATAACCACTTATAGCAAACATTCCCATACTTTCAACGAAGCAGATGCCTTGTGGTACAAATCCGTCTGCGAGTCCCGGCACTTCACAAGGATATTCAGTGTAGTTTTCCACCTTTACGTTCTTGTCACCACCAAGAAAACCTAAAACACTGTCAACTGTATTCTTCACAAAATAAAAAATATTTGTGACTCCATCTGAAATACTGAGTGCTGATGCAGGTAAGGTGAAAATGCTCAAAGTCATAATCAAAGCAATTAAAACACTTAAAAACTTTTTCATACTATCATTCCTTTTTTTGTATTATTTGAATAATAACATAAAATTTGTCTTATTTCAATAAGCAACAATATTGAATTTCCCGTAATAATATAGTATAATGATCAGGTTATATTTTCTATTTGAAAGGAAGTTATTCATGAAAATTACTCCTGCAAGTACTCTTAAGGATGTACTTAATACTCCCGTTGGTAACGACCTTGTTGAAATGGTTGCATATCATACAGGTATCCCCGGCGCAGTTATCCATAATCCATTGGTTGGTAAAATGAAGCTTAGTGTTATCCCTAAGCTTTTGGGCGATAAGCTTCCAATGGAAACTATTGAGCATATTTGTAACCTTTTGAACCTTACTCCTGAAAAGGTTATTACAAAAAATGAGGTTGACCCTAAATGGTGGAAGGAATCTGTTATCTATCAGATTTATCCTCGTTCATTTATGGACTCAAATGGTGACGGTATCGGCGATTTACAGGGTATTATCTCAAAACTTGATTATCTTAAGGAATTAGGTGTTGATGTGCTCTGGCTCAGCCCTATTTACGATTCACCAAATGATGATATGGGTTACGATATCCGTGATTATCGCAAAATCATGACTGAATTCGGTACAATGGACGATTTTGACCAGATGCTTGACGAAATTCATAAGCGTGGTATGAAGCTTGTTATGGACCTTGTTGTAAACCACACATCTGACGAACACGAATGGTTCCAGAAAGCATTGGCAGGAGACAAGAAATATAAGGATTATTACATCTTCCGTAAGGGCAAAGGTGACGGAATTCCACCAAATAACTGGACATCAGTTTTCTCAGGCTCTGCATGGAATTACTATCCTGAGCTTGACGAGTGGGCAATGCATATTTTCTCATCGAAACAGATGGACCTTAACTGGGAAAACCCTGATATGAGGAAAGAAATTGCAGAAATGGTATGCTGGTGGCTTGAAAAGGGCGTTGACGGTTTCAGAATGGACGTTATTAACCTTATTTCAAAGGTAGAAGGACTTCCTGACGGTAATCCGCTTGTTGGTGAATTTATAGGCTACGGTGGTGAGCATTATTTCTGGGGACCAAGACTCCATGAATATCTTCACGAACTCAACGAAAATTCATTTAAGAAATTCCCTGAATCTTTCTGTGTTGGTGAAACAGGCGGTATCGGCGTGGAAATGGCAAAATACCTTATTGATGACTCCCGTGAAGAAATCAGAGAAACCTTCCTTTTTGACCAGCTTGAACCACGTGGAAAACAGAGATGGGATGACTATAAATATGACCTTAAATATTTAAAGGAAATGTTCACAAAGTATCAGCTTTCACTTTATGGTTCATCCTGGCCCACACTTGTTATCGAAAATCATGATAACCCACGAATGACATCAAAGGTTAATCCTGACCCTAAATATAGAAAACCACTTTCAAAGCTTATCGGTGCAATGCTCCTTACAGGTCGTGCAACACCATATATCTTCCAGGGTGAAGAGCTTGGTATGATGAACTGTGATTTCAATGATATGAGTGAACTTCGTGACGTTGAGTCAATCAATAAGTATGCAGAAATGATTGAAAAGGGCAGTACACCTGAAGATGCTTGGAAAACAATTATGGCAGGTAGCCGTGACCATTCAAGAACTCCTGTTTGTTGGGATGACAGCAAAAATGCAGGTTTCACAACAGGTACACCTTGGATTAGAGTAAATGGTGACTACAAGGAATGTAATGTTAAGACACAGCTTGAAGATAAAACAAGTCCTTTCCACTACTACAAAGCACTTATGGCTCTTCGCAAGGAAAACAAAGCAACTCTCGTTTATGGTGATTTCAAGCCGCTTAAGACTAATGACAAGACATTCTGTCTTTACAGAGAAAGCAGTGAAGGTAAATTCTATATTGAAATGAACCTTACAGAAAATATTGTGGTTCGTCCAAGACCTGCAGAAGGTGAGTGCGTACTTTCAAACTATCCTGCACAGGCTGATAAACTCCGTGCATACGAAGTAAACATTTATAAGGTAAACTAAACAATGGTAGGGCGGGGTCAAGACCCCGCCTTTTTACTGTTAAAAATAGTATTATGAAAATTGACGGTGTCACGATGAATTTTATAACATCTTTTGTCATAATTGACAAAATCGCCTAAATATGTTGACTATTTCCAAAAGTCATGATAAAATGACGCGAAATCACTTCGATATGACTCTTATCAGCCACACCTGAAGTGATTTTTTTGTGTCTATTATATCTATGGAGGACAAAATTAATGAGTCAAACAAACGAAAACCAGAAAATCAAACTTTTTCGCAAACCACCAAAGGGTAAGCTTCCTGCACTTTGCCTTGTATTCTTATGGATTGCGTTGTGGAATTCAATGTTCCAGTTGCTTGAAATCACACACATTATGCCACACGAAGGCTTGAGATTAGTTAACTGGGCATTTTTTATGACAGTTGCTGTATTCTTCCTTCAGGAAGAGCTTACATACAAGGAACGCTTCTGGTATACACTTTGTGGTGGTGCAGTTGGTCTTTTTCTTGCAGCATGTGTAGGTCTCGGTAAAGGTCTTTTAGTGAATCTTGGATTGCCGGAGCTTGCTGCAACATGCATTCCACTTGTAACCATTATCGGCATTCTTATTCTTACAAGACCATTTATCCCTATGTTTTTCAATGATGTTGGATTTGTTTACCTTATCTGTTCATTCATTAACAAAAAGACAATGCTTGCAGACCTTCCAAGCCATCTTCTTTCACTTGTTTTGGGTTCAATTATTTTAAATCTCGGTGCAACCGGTATTATCTTGCTTTACAGAAAGCATATGGCAAAGAAAAGAGCGAAATAGCAGTAGAAATTGGATTTGATTGTCATTCTGAGTGTAGCGAAGAATCTCTACTAAAGTAGCATATCAAGTAAACAGAGATTCTTCGTCGTTATACTTCTTAGAATGACTATTTTATTTTTGCATTATTTCAAAACTTTTTCATTCTCATATTGACATTTTGCAAATCATAATATATAATAATAAGGCTGTTGAAACAGTATGCTGGTGTGGCGAAATCGGCAGACGCAAGGGACTTAAAATCCCTCGGTAGCAATACCGTACCGGTTCAAGTCCGGTCACCAGCACCATATTGAGTATTCATAAGGGATTTGACCTGTGAATACTCAATTTTTTTGCTTAAAATAGAGTTTAATATATATTTTATAGTTTTATGTATCGTCGCATTCCTTTCGGAGTGCGACATTTGTGTATATTAATACGGGTTTTAGGGCTGTCCCTAACAAGTGGAATTTGTATGCACAAATTCAATGCTTGCTATGACTTATGCCACGCATTTTTCCTGCTTTTTCGGTTGGTTCTAAAGCATTCTTTCACTTCCTTTACTTAAAAATTTTGCATTAAAAAATCCTCGCACTTAAACTGTAAGAACGAGGATATGTATTCAGGTTGATTTGTTTGGTAAGTATGTGGTATAATCGATTCAATAACTGTATGATAGGTGAAATTATGGATACTACAAAAAAATTCAATGGCATTGCAAATGAATACACACAAAGTAGACCAAGTTATGCTTCAGAATTTATTGAATGCTTATTTGGTAAATACGGCTTTTCTGCTTCATCTGTTGTTGCCGATATTGGCTCAGGTACAGGCAAGTTTGCAAAACAGCTTCTTGATAAAGGTAGCAATGTTATTTGTGTCGAGCCGAACACTGATATGCGACTTGTGGCTGAAAAAGAATTATGTGAATATCCTAATTTCAAATCTGTTGCGGGTAGTGCCGAGAACACAATGCTCCCTGATAAGTCTGTTGACTTTATAACTACTGCACAGGCATTTCATTGGTTTGATACAAAAAGTTTTAAAGCAGAATGTTCTCGTATAATCAAGCCGAACGGAAAAGCATTTCTAATTTGGAACACCAGAAATAATGAAGCTTTGATAAATCAGGAATTACATAGAGTTTATTCTAAATATTGCCCTGACTTCAAAGGTTTCAGTGGTGGCACGAAACCACATGATGATCGTATTAAAAATTTCTTTAATAACAATTATGAATATATAACTTTTGACAATCCTTTATATTTTGATAGGGAAAAGTTTATAAACCGTAGTCTTTCAGGGTCATATTCTTTGAAAAAAGACGACAGCAATTTTGACTTATACATAGAAGAAATAGAAAAGATTTTTGATGAGTTTGAAATCGACGGTATTGTGAAAATCGAAAATCAGACAGTTGCTTATGCCGGCACATTAGAAAAAGAGGTTTAATATGAACAGACAGTATGCTGAAAAACTGATTACAGAAGCAAAAGAGTTAAACGACGGAGTATGGATTAATCATTCGTATAATGTTGCTAACTTAGCAGAAAAGATTGCAAGCAAAGCAAATATGGATAGCGAAAAGGCTTATATTGTCGGACTTCTTCATGATATAGGAAGAAGAAACGGCACAATGCAAGCCCGTCATGCTTTGGAAGGCTACAATTATTTAACAAGTATTGGGTTTGAAGATGGTGCAAGAATTTGCATGACACATACTTTCCAATATAAGGATGTTGATGCTATTTACGATTCATGGGATTGCTCTACAGATGAAAAACAGTTTATAAGAAACTATCTTGATAATGTTACATACGATGACTATGATAAGCTAATTCAGTTGTGTGATGCTTTATCATTAGCAAATGGCTATTGTTATGCTGAAAAGAAAATGGTAAACAGTGTTCTAAAATTCGGCTTTAAAGATACTACCGCAAATAAATGGAAGGCTATATTAGAGTTAAAAGAGTATTTTGATGCTATGATTTGCGGAGATGTTTATTCTTTATTTTGTGAGTTAAAACAAGATAAGTAGCGAGATATTAAAAATCAATGGTTACTGCCTCTCACATCTGTGGGGGCAGTTTCTTTTTATCCAAACCGCTGCATAATGAAAAATAGTGGAATATTAGTGAAAATTCATTCCTTTGAAAATTTATATTTTTTCAACAGAGCCATTTTTGCGTGCATTTTGCCCTTAGTAATACAGGCAGAATGCACTGATTTTTAATGGAAATTTTGCTGACGGAGTACTGTTCGTTTTACGAATTTCTATCGTCTAATTTACCAAATTTGGATTTTTACGAGCCGAAGAAGAAATGCGTTGTTTCATTAGCTTTTCGCATTCAGCCAAACTACCTTATATACTTAAAGTTATTACTAACTTAATTAAAGAATGTTTTTCTCTTCTCGGTTGGTATATAACTTTCAGTCTTACTCTACTCAGTCTTATTACTTGCGACTTTTACGGCGCCCTGATGCTTGTTTTCGGTATAGATAAAACATACAGCTTTGCAGGTCTGCCTTTGCCCTGATATTTACGGCGAAGCAGATAATGCTCTTCAAGCTCACGCTGTAACCTTGTTGCTTTGTCATGTCCGCAACCGAGCATTTCACTCGTTTCAGCAATGGTGTAAAAGATAAAGACCTCTCCGTTTTTATCACACCAACCATTTATTGCTGATAACTGCATTCTGTCGAGCATTAAGCCGTAAAGTAGTTTTGCTTCAGCAGATAAATCCTTATATGCATCCGTAAACAACACCTTCGGCATTTTGAAGAAGATGTTACTTTGAGGTTCTTCGCAAACGATATCTATGTTCAGATTCATCACACTCCTTTTTATTTTCGGTAGCGGCTACCAAAAATCGTTTGATTATCTTTCACCCATCAGGCGTAGGGCTGTAACAGCTTGACCTGCAATATTTATTAGTTCGGTGTTGTCGGGTGCTTTAGTAGATTCTTTGAAAGCCATTCGTATTTTGCGTATTGCTTTTTCAATCTCTCTGCAAGTGCAACCGTTTTTCAATGCGACAATAGAAAGATTGGTAATAAAAATACAGTGATTCTGAGAAACCTTATCTTGAACCAACATTCGACCAATCTGTTCAAGAATTCCGTCTTTTGATTTTATTGTCCAAGTAGTTTCATCTGAATACCAAAGCAGATTACC
>JAZSDZ010000063.1:0-3409 GCA_045531435.1 Candidatus Fimenecus sp. | reverse complement strand
CCACATCAGTTGAATTCTGCCACAAGATTGGCCTCGACTATGTATCATGCTCACCCTTCCGTGTACCCATCGCAAGACTTGCAGCAGCTCAGGCAGCAATCGCAAATAAATAAAAATTTAACTCCACCGGGTTTCCGGTGGAGTTGTTTGTTAGAGAAAGAGGGATAGCTTGATTTACACAACAGACACTAAAAAAGCACTGAAAATTTGCTTTGAAGCACACAAAAATCAGCTTGATAAAAGCGGCATGCCTTATGTTTTTCATCCCTTTCATCTTGCAGAGCAAATGAAGGATGAAAAAACCACCATTGTTGCGCTCCTGCACGATGTTGCGGAGGACACAGATTATACTCTGAAGGATTTGTCAGATATGGGCTTTTCAAAAGATGTGACCGATGCACTTTCTTTATTGACTCACGATGAAATGGTACCGTACATGGATTATGTGAGGCTGATAAAAAACAATCCGATTGCAAAAGCTGTGAAATTAGCAGACCTTCGGCATAATTCAGATTTATCTCGCCTTGATGAAATAACTGACAAGGCTTTGGAAAGAAAAGAAAAATATGCAAAAGCAATAGCTTTACTTGAAGGATAAAGCTCATGATACTCACCAAGAAATCGGTGAAATTTTTGCGAACATGTCATCAAACAGCACCACAGGCAGCTATTGCCGATGGCAGGAAATAAATCCTACCTACTTCACAAATTTCGCTGAATTCACTTTGACGATTGAGGATGCACAGGAATATGTCTATTCCATATCCCCGACAAAGCGTGTAAGAGGCTGGCGGGATATTGAAGTAAAACTCTATATTTAAAATGGACTCCTCATCGAGCAATCGGTGAGGAGTTTTTGTATAAGTCCGATTTTTGGGACAGTGAATCACAGGCTTCTGTTGAGTTTTTTTGCAAAGTGATTTATACTGTAAGAAAGAGGTGATGTAATATGTCTACCAATATCGAACACTTATTTGGACTATGTAAAGAACAACCTTTCAATATAGAAAAAATCAAAAATTATATAATTGATAATAAAATGAACAGCGAGCAAGTAACCCGGGTTGCGATTAAGTTATGCAATTACGGATTTTGTTCTTATTCTGATTATTTGTACATTAATAATAAAGAGCCCTTGCCCGGTGATTTGATAACTTACAATTGGGAAGAACTGTTTGATGTTCTTATTGAAATGGGTCTTGATGCAAATTTAATTATTGGTGATGACGGACAAAATTATGAGAATGTTTTGCAGGAGCTTAAGTACTTTGATGACGGAAACTTGGGTGCAAAAATTGCGAGAAACATTTTAAATAACAGTGGTGATCCTAATATTATAATTGATGGGATATCTTTATTTGAAGAGATAGACGGTGACCTGATGGTTGATATTCAATTAGGTTGTTATCATCATAAATGGCAACAGGATAAAGCGTTTCGTTATTGGTTGGTGATGGTCGGCTTTGGAGGAACTATAAATAACGGACAACTTCCTGTTGAAATGTGCAACGGATTTAAGGTTGATATTTTTAAAGAGTTTGAGAAATTTGATTACAACGTCAAATGGGGCGAAAAGGATTTTGGCCTTGAGATTTTTGACAAAGAGACAGGAACTGTAGTAGGTATAGCGTAAGAAAGGATATATTGATATGTTAAAAGAAGATTTGGATGCAAGACTCCTGCTCGCTTGTGATAAACCTACGCCTGATTTAGATGAAATAAGAGAATTGATTGCTGCAGGTGCGGACACGAACCAATTGAACAAGTACGGTGATAACATTTTTGCTGATGTTTTTCTTAAAGTGTTATATGATGTCCGTGACGATGCAAAAAAACTGTTTAAAACTGTAGAAATAATCAAGGAGATTATTTCTCTTATGCTTGATAATGGTTTCAATATTAAAAAATTCGGACTGTCCACTATGTCACAATTTAAATTTGCGACCTATGACCATTTTACATTTGACCTATATAGGTTTATGCTACAATATGACCTTACAGATGACCCGAAAGAATATGAGGACATACTGGAAGGCATTGGAACAGAAGAAAGCTACCAGCGTTGTTGTGAAAATAATCACGATTTGGAAAACCTGTTTTTTGCGATATATGAAATGGTAGAAGCAAAGATGGCGAAGCGAAACTATAAGAGTATTGAATTATACTACGATGCTATCGGTATGACAATTGATAAAATTTTATATTTCAACGGAACTGACACGTTATCTAAAAAGAAAGACTTTACCGAATACAATGCCGATATCGGCTTTGTTTGTGACAACAAATTACTGGTTATGCGTGACGGTGTCAACATTCTGTTTATGAATGACCGAATTGCAGAATCCCCTCAACTTGATATTTCCTCTGTATTTGGAAAGAATGTGATAGGAAGAAAAATTAAGTCAATATCTTTTGAACACAAAGATGTGATTAAGGGGACAACATACTATGGCCAACCAACTATTATCATCACTCTTGCTAATGGTAAAAAGTTAAAGTTTACACATAACTTTGGTGAGTTGCCTGATAAACAAACCCAATCACGTTTTTGGACTGAATAGACATTTAGTTGTTTGATTTTTAAATCTATAAAAAGGTGTTGAACAAAAAAACAGACTGTATATGCGGCGATAACAGGGTTCACATCTTGTTGCAAATTAACTTCCGCACATTCGACAAAACACAGACCTCTTTGTAAAATGGTATTACCAAATACAAGGAGGGCATTTTTTGTAGTATTTACTTCAATCTGTAATAGCAAGTAGCTTTTCCTGTGCCTTCACGCACTAGTTCACCCTCGGCAACAAGTTTCCTGAGAGAGCCTTCAACGGAGCTCAGACTTAATGATGGGCACAACTCACGGATGTCCTGTTTTGTGAATCTACCAATCTTATTCATTGTTGCTTTCCTTACAACTTCAAAAGCAGGTAACTTTTCTCCAATAATATTAAATCTATCTTCAAAATCTCTGTATGCGGCAAGGATCGTACTGAGAATATATTTTATAAAAGGAACTGAATCCTCTACACCTTCGTGCCATCCATGCTGTGAATCGTTCAGAGCGTTATAATATAAGTCTTTATTCTTAGCAATTTTAGCTTCAAGAGAAATATATTTACCGACATAAAAACCGCTGCGGTACAAAAGCAAAGTAGTAAGCAGTCGGCTCATTCTTCCGTTTCCGTCGTTGAAGGGATGTATGCACAGAAAATCGTGAATGAAAATGGGTATTGCAATAAGAGGTTCAACCTCAAGGTTGCCGATAACCCTGTTGTACTCTTCACAGATTTTGTCAAGAGCCTCCGGCGTTTCGAATGGAGATAAAGGTGTGAACAGTATTTCAGTATGACCGTCAGGATAGGTGGCGCTGATAAAATTGGGCACATTTTTGGTCTGTCCGGCAAACGGA
>JAZSDZ010000033.1:0-2523 GCA_045531435.1 Candidatus Fimenecus sp. | reverse complement strand
TCATTTTTGAATTCGCAGTTTAGATTTATTTTTAGTGAATCTTCATCTCTTGTGAATTCGATTGCTTTATCACTACCCAGAAGTTCTATGCTCTCGATGAGATAGTCGTGGGGATTATGCTTTCTGAGAGTTTTTATTTCTACAGTCATTGATGGGCGCATCTGGAAAGCATAAAGGAAACCGTTTTTGTATGTGAATCTGAAATCCTTGTCAGTGAATTGTTGCTCATCGCCATCGGAGAAATAACCGCCTGCGGTATTTATTTTGCCTTCACCGAACTGTTTCCAAAAAGTTGTACCATAAATACCTTCGCCATTGGTTTTAAGCCATTCGCCCAAATCAAGCAAAACTTTAGTTTCTTCATCTGTAATTGTGCCATCAGGTTTTGGACCGATGTTTATGAGCAGGTTTCCGTTTTTAGAAACTATATCAACAAGGTCACAGATAACTTGACGGGAACTTTTGAATTTGTTGTCCGTTGTATAACCCCAGGAGCATTTACCTATTGCTGTATCTGTCTGCCAATAAGTCGGTGAAATTCCTGTTAATGCACCTCTTTCAACATCAAATGTTGCCACATTTGGTGGGAAAGCCTCGTGCTTATAGTTAATGGTTACTTCCTTGCCCCATTCTTCTGCGCGGTTGTAGTAATATGCCGCAAGCTTTTTGAGATAAGGCTTGAAAGAATGATTGTGAATCCACCAATCAAAATAGAGGACTGCAGGTTTGTATTTATCAATAAGCTCACAGGTACGAACAAGCCAGTCTTCCAGCCATTCCTTGCTTGCTCCGAGAGAATATGTATCAGCGGTGTATTTGTGTAAATCACCTGAATGAAACTCTTTGCAGTAAACGGCAGGACCATAAAAATCACTATAATTTTCATCATTTACATCGCTGTCAAAAGTTCTGCCCATATTCATAAAGAAATAGTGCTCGGCTCTGTGAGTTGATGCGCAAAGGGTAAGTCCTTGCTTTTCACATTCGGCTTTCAATTCGCCAACAACATCACGGCAAGGTCCCATTTCCTTTGAATTCCAGCGGTTGAATTCTGTATCATACATTGCAAAGCCATCGTGATGCTCTGCAACAGGCATAACATATTTGATACCCGCTTTTTTGAAAAGTGAAATCCATTTTTCTGCATCAAATTTTTCTGCCATGAACATTGGAATAAAGTCTTTATAACCAAAATCCTTTTGATCGCCATAGGTTTTTCTGTGGTATTCAAAATCTCCGCAGTTAGGGTCATACATACCTCTGGAATACCATTCACAGCCGTGTGCAGGTACGCTGTAAATACCCCAATGAATGAAAATTCCAAGCTTATCGCGCATGAACCAAGCGGGAACCTTGTGGTGAGAAAGGGAGGCCCAATCTGCTTTGTATTTACCATTTTCGTTAACATTATCAATGAGTTTTAAATATTCCTGAGTTGTCATTTCTGCACCTCTGATTCTATATTTAGCATAAAATCAGTATAACATAGGCACAGTTAAATAACAAGAAGGTTGTGTTGAAGAAGTTTTTTATTTATCGTGTTGAAGACGTTTTTTATTTATGTTATCATATAAATCTATAATATACAATTAGTGGATTACGAGGGTAGATTTGCTGTTGGAAATTCAAAAGAAATGGGATATTACTGTTATTGATTTATGGAACGATGAAGAAATCAATAATATCACCGACGAGCAAAAAGCAATATATCTTATTGACCATATCCATCCCACAAAAGCAGGCTACAAAGAGTGGTGGCTTCCAGCATTTCAGGAAACGCTGTATGAAGTGATTGATAACTAAAATTTAAATAAAAACAGCAACTCCCACTTACTGAAATGTAGGTGGGAGTTGGTATATTTTATCTGTATTGTAAATAGTCAATAAACCGTTTTACTGCAAGAGAAGCAGTTTTCTTATCTCGCAGTGCGAGTCCTATGTTTCGATACGCGGGAACATCAAGTTCTTTTGCTATAATTCTATATGGAACACGCTTTAAAATTAACTCAGGAAGAATCGCTATGCCAAGTCCGCTTTCTACCATAGACATTACAGCGTAATCGTCCCAAGTAGTAAATTTTACATTTGGTGTTAAATTGTTACGCTCAAATATTTCCGAAATTTCTGCTTTTGCACCTTTCTCAAGAAGCATAAAAGGTTCATTGCAAAGAGCAGTTACAGGGAACTTATTGCAATCTTTCAATGAATGATTTTCAGGGATTATTGCCATAAGCTTGTCTTTTTGGAGAAATATTGTTTCAAATTCAGGGTGGGTGGGCAATCTTAAAAATCCACAATCAACTCTACCTGTATGTATCCATTCCTCAATTTCGGTGTAATCACCCAACAGAAGTTCATAGTCAATGTTCGGATAATCTTTTTGAAATTCCTTGATAATATTAGGAAGCCAATGGGTAGCTACACTCGAAAATGTGCCGATACGAATTAGTCCTGACTGCAGACCGTTTAATTCATCGACCTGCATTTTCAGTCTTTCAAAATCAGCACAAAGGTTTTGTGCAT
>JAZSDZ010000015.1:0-3102 GCA_045531435.1 Candidatus Fimenecus sp. | reverse complement strand
ATGCCCACTGTTCAGTAAGGTGGTTAGGAACTACAATAAGCGATTTATTACAAAGTCCGAGTCTTTTACTTTCTTGTGCTGCTGCAACAATTTCAAAAGTCTTGCCTGCACCAACAACATGAGCAAGTAAGGAATTACCACCGTACATAATACGGGCAACTGCATTTATCTGATGAGGTCGCAAAGATATTTCAGGGTTCATACCCGAAAATGTGATATGACTACCATCATACTCACGAGCTCGCATTGAATTGAACAAATCGTTATAAATTCTAACAAGTCTTTCTCTTCGTTCCGGGTCTTTCCAAATCCAATCCTGAAAGGCTTGTTTTATCATTTCTTGCTTACCCTGAGCAATAGCAGTTTCTTTTTTATTGAGAACAGGCTTTTTATTTCCATGTTCATCTTCGACATAATCGAAAATACGAACATCTTTAAGATTGAGAGTATCTTCAATAATTCTATAACCATTGATTCTACTTGTACCGTAGGTTGTATTAGAAACAACATTGGTTCGGTCATAAGTCTTATTTACGATAGTCCATTCACCCGTAAGTTCGGTATATTTAACCTTAATATTCCACTGTGCATAACGAGGTGTCTGTAAAATTTCATATACAAATCTCTCAACATCTTCAGAGGGGAGCCAAGTTGCACCCAAACGAACAGAAATTTCACTTGCTGTCAAATCCTGTGGCTGAACCTTTTCAAGCATTTCCACATTGATATTATAATCATCAGGATAAAGCTCTGCTGTTCTTCTTGCAAGTTCAAGTTTCTTTCTAACATTTCCTGAAAGATATTCATCCGCAGGAAGATACCTTGCATCATTACTGTGTTCAGATGTGTATTCCGGGTTTAAGAAGATAACACCTTTGAGTTCTTCAAAGAGTTCCTGTTCTGTCTTTCCCGTAAGCTCACACATAAATTCCATATCAACCTTTGCTTTTTCACCGATTGATACAGCGAGAGCCTCACTTGCAGTTGAAACAGATGTTACCTTAATATGAGGTTTGATTGTTCTCTTTGTAAACATATCCGCTTTGCGTTTAAGTTCGCCATTTTCACCGATAATTTCAAGTGAACAAAGCAAACAATATGAACTGTCATCGGCAAAGGCTAATCTGTTAGCTCTTGCATTGAGAAGTCCGTATTTCTTTGTAAAATCGTCATACAGGGTGTTTAATCTTTCCTGTGCAGACTTGATTGAACTGTCAGGGTAATCATCTGTCTGTAATCGTATAAGCTCTCTTACACAATCACGGATTTTAATCATACCCTTAATTCTGTTTTCGGCTGTTGCAGAAACATCAACAGGGTTCATTCTGCTGTTTTGACGATAATATATCTTATCTTCAACAACAGTAAAACTGAAGTTTTTTACATTCGGGTCTGCGGGAACTGAATTATCTTCAACCTCGCCAATTTCCGAAACATCAAACTCTGTTATTTCTGCGTGAATATTCTGTACTGCTTCACTTAAAAGGTCAGAAAGATTTCTGTCCTCATACGGCTTACAAGTCAAAGAATGACCGAACTGCGAGGACTCCATAACCATTTCACCAAGAATCATTTCCGGATGGTCTATGAAATACTTGTTATATTCATTTCCATTCTCTTCACGGTCAAGGTGTACCCAATCGGGTTCATCATTTACAAGAGTATCCCTTTTCTGTAAGAAGAGAATATCAGAAGTTACCTCCGTACCTGCATTTGCCTTAAATGTGTTATTTGGCAGACGAATGGCGCCGAGAAGCTCGGCTCTCTGTGCAATATACTTTCTTACATTTGAGTTTCTCTTGTCCATAGTACCCGATGAAGTAATAAATGCAATTACACCACCGGGGCGAACCTTATCAAGGGTCTTACCGAAAAAGTAATCGTGTATGAGCCAATTATTCTTGTCGTACTTTTTATCAATTACTTTAAACTGACCGAAAGGCACATTACCTATTGCTACATCAAAGAAACTGTCGGGGAGAGATGCGTTTTCATAACCCTGTACCGTAATGCCTGATTTCTGATATAACTGCTGAGCTATACGACCTGTCAAGCTGTCAAGCTCAACACCGAAGAATTTACTCTTCTGCATATTGTCAGGAAGCATACCTATAAAGTTACCAGTACCGCAAGACGGTTCAAGAATATTACCTTCGCTGAATCCCATATTGCCGAGTGCTTCATACATAGCACGAATAACAACGGGTGGTGTATAGAACGCAGTAAGTGTGCTTTCTCTTGCTGCGGCATATTCTTCAGGAGAGAGTGTAACAATAAGCTCTTTGTATTCATCTGCCCAATTCGCTTTGCTTTCATCAAAAGCATCAGCAAGACCACCGAAGCCAACATACTTTGAAAGTATTTTCTGTTCTTCGGGAGTTGCAAGACGGTTTTCAAATTCAAGCTCGTGCAAAAGGTTTATAGCAGCCATATTATTACGGAATTTCTCTTTCGGACCGCCAACACCTAAATTATCATCTGTTATTGTGAAATTGTGCTTTTCACTTTCGGGAATTGTTGGCAAAAGTGTTGTTACTTTTTCCGTCTTTTCTTCCCAAGTGGGAGGAGTAAGAACAGGTTCTTCCGTCTTAATTGTTTCTACAACAATGTCATAAGGAAGACCATTTTCTACTGCGGGATATTCAGCAACCTTTTCAGTAGTATATTCCTGCTTTTCAGGTGCCAAATGCTCACGAACAAAACCTATCTTTTCAACTCTGTTTATAGGATAAATTGATGTTGTATCGCGCATTGACACATCACCAAATACGGGGTCAATCTTTTCGATGATATATTTATCACCGTCAATAATTACCTCTTTGCCTATAAGGTCTGCATCCGTAAGTTCTTCCGTCTTTTCTTCTTCGGCTCGTTCCAAATACGGACTTGGAATTACCTCAAAGCCTTGTGGCGGTGGGTCAAGCTCATTAACAAAATCTCTTGAAATTGTATTACTGTCTTTATCGGCATAAACTACAACCGACATCGGAGTTCCGTAGTAGTTTTCATCCTTAATATCTTTTACAAACTGATATTCACTTGTATATTCAATACTTTCGCGAACTTTACCGTCTGTAGAAAGATAATCAATTCTGCCTACAG
>JAZSDZ010000054.1:0-31429 GCA_045531435.1 Candidatus Fimenecus sp. | reverse complement strand
CCCCACAGCGACCCGTTTCAAAGTGTACTGTTCACTTACTGCGGGACGATGTGGGCATCGTCCCCTACATTGTGAAGACACCGACAAATTATAATTTGACAAAAAACAACACCCATCAGTAAGATGAGTGTTGAGAAATATAAATATTGTCCTTTATCTCTTTGAGAACTGAGGTGCACGACGAGCGCCCTTGAGACCGTATTTCTTTCTTTCCTTCATTCTTGGGTCTCTTGTTAAGAAACCTGCCTTCTTAAGAGCTGGACGAAGGTTTGCATCGTACTCGAGAAGAGCACGTGAAAGACCATGACGGATAGCACCAGCCTGACCTGTAACGCCACCACCGTTTACACGGCAAACGATATCGAACTTATCAGCTGTTCCTGTAAGAGCAAGAGGCTGACGAACGATAAGCTTAAGTGTTTCAAGACCGAAATAATCGTCGATTTCTCTGTCGTTGATGATGATTTTGCCTGTACCTGCATATACACGTACACGAGCTACTGATTTCTTTCTTCTACCTGTACCGTAGAAAAATGGACTTGTTTCGTACATTTAAATAGCCTCCCTTTCTTAGAATTCTCTTGTTTCTGGTTTCTGTGCAGCATGCTTGTGTTCTGCACCACGGTAAACACGAAGACGAGTAAGTGCTTCACGACCGATTACTGTGTCAGGAATCATACCCTTAACAGCCTTTGTTACTGCGAACTCTGGCTTGGTGTTCATAAGAGTCTTATACTTAACTTCTTTCATGTTACCAACATAACCTGTGTGATGATAGTACATTTTCTGTTCAAGCTTGTTACCTGTAAGAACAACTTTCTCAGCATTGATGATGATTACGTGGTCACCACAGTCAGCATGAGGAGTGAAAGTTGGCTTGTGCTTACCTCTAAGGAGAACAGCAGCTTCAGCAGCAACGCTACCGAGTGTTTTACCAGCTGCGTCAAGCACATACCAGTTACGGGTAATATCGCCCTTTTTTGGCATATAAGTTGACATAGAACTTACCTCCGAATAATATTTTTTATTGCTCGAAGATTATAGCAAAGGGAAAAGTAAAAGTCAACAGAAAATTTCAAAAATTTAATGATAATAATATTTATCTTTCATTTTCTCTTGTTTTCTCACTTTTTCATATGTTTTTCTTTTTTATTATTTAAAAAATTATTTGTTTACTTTTACATAAAATTAAGATAAAATATTGTTAAAGTAATACAATTATCAACTTTGCGAGATATTATCTATCTCTCCGTCACGGCTACGCCGTGCCAATTCCCTCGTCAGAGAGTCATTAACAGAAATGAGGTTTTTTAGTGCAAAAGCTGTTAAGTCTTGTCCGTGCAGGTATTGACAAATATAATATGATTGAAGATGGCGACAAAATTGCCGTCTGTGTTTCTGGCGGAAAAGACAGTGTTGTAATGCTTTTATGTCTTATTAACCTTAAGATTTTTTATCCGAAGAAATTTGAGCTTTGTGCTATCACTCTTGACCCACAGTTTCACGGTGAATGTGCTGATTATTCTGAAATACAGAAAATATGTGATGACAATAACATTCCCTATACAATTAAGAAAACTGAACTGTATCATATTATTTTTGAAGATCGAAAAGAGAGTAATCCTTGCAGTTTGTGTGCAAGAATGCGTCGCGGTCTTCTCCACGACACAGCGAAAGAATTGGGATGTAATAAAATCGCATTAGGGCATCACCTTGACGATGCAGCAGAAACATTTATTATGAATTTATTCGGTAATGGCAGAGCCGAATGCTTCTCCCCCGTTTCATATCTTTCACGAAAAGATTTATATATGATTAGGCCTATGGTTTTTGCTTACGAAACCGATATCACAAGAGTTGCAAACAAAGAAAATGTGCCTGTTGTGGAAAGCAAATGTCCCGCTGATGAAAAAACAAACAGAGAAGACACAAAAAATCTAATCCGCGACCTTGAAAAAAGATATCCTGCATTACGGCAGAAAATTGTTGGTGGAATGCAAAGAGGAGATATAAGTGGTTGGGGAATAGAATAAGAGCTTACTCCAATTATAATATAGAGTGCAGAATATATTTTGACAATACTTATTATATATGATAATATTAAATGACAATAATTTGCTGTGAAAGAAGGTTTAAATATGGAACAATTGAACAGAAAAGCAATAAAAGAAGAAGCTCGTAATTTTATTGATATTGACCGCAAATGGCTCACAATGGGACTTGCCTGTCTTCCGATTACGCTAATAACAACTGCTTTCAGCAACGGTGAACAGATTGCGCAACATTCTGCTCAGAATGAAGGTGGCTTTTATTTCAGCGTTTCATTTGGTGGCGGTTTTCTCACATGGCTGTTGCTTCCTTTTACTATTGCAATGGCAGGATTCTTTCTCAATCATCTTCGTGGTGCAAACCCTGATTGGAAAAGTCTTTATCACGAAGGCATTGACAGATATGGCAAATATATTGTTGTAGGTATTGTTACTGATTTGATTATTGCTCTTTGGTGTTTGCTGTTTATTATTCCGGGAATTATTAAAATATATGAGTATTATTTTGTCAAGCATATTATCCACGATAATCCTGAATTAAATCACAAACAGGCAAGAGACTTAAGCAAAAGAATGACAGACAATTTTAAAATTGATTTATTCAGTTTGGATTTGTCGTTTTTCCCTTGGGCAATACTTGAAGTTCTCACATTCGGACTTGCCGGTATATATGTTACACCATATATGAATTGTGCAAAAGCAATGTATTATGAAAATCTTAAGCACAATGCGCTTGTTAAAGGAATTGCCCGACCTGAAGAGTTCGGAATATATCCTATTCCACAAGAAAATTTCGATGTCAATTCACCTTTCGTGAATGATAATAATACTGTTGAATATTCTGAACCTGTCGTTGAAGAAGAAATCAACACAACAGAAGAAATACATACAGAAACAGATACAAAATCAAATGAAAATGAATAATTAACCTATGGAGGCATTTAATATGAAATATGTTGTAGTTTTATACGATGGAATGGCTGACTATCCTGTTCCTCAGTTTGACGGCAAGACACCTATGATGCTGGCTAAAAAGCCTAATTTTGACTCTCTTGCTCAAAAAGGTACAGTTGGTCTTGTAAAAACTGTTCCTGACGGAATGAAACCGGGTAGTGACGTTGCTAATATGAGCGTTATGGGATTTGACCCATCAATTTACTACACAGGCAGAAGTCCACTTGAGGCTGCAAGTATCGGTGTTGACCTTAAAGATACAGATGTTACTCTTCGTTGTAATATTGTTACACTTTCTGACGAAGAAAATTATGCTGATAAAACTATGGTTGACTATTGTGCAGACGACATTTCAACTGCTGAAGCAGAAAAGATTATTGCAACTGTACAAGAGCATTTCGGTAACGATATTTATAAATTTTACAGTGGTGTAAGCTATCGTCATTGTCTTGTATGGGACAAGGGTACAACTGACCTTGGCAATATGACACCACCACACGATATTTCAGGCAGAGTTGTTGGTGAATACCTTTCAACAAGTGAAAATGCAACTGACCTTATCAGAATGATGAAGGAAAGCTACGATTTACTTAAGGACCACCCTGTAAATCTTGAAAGAATCAAGAATGGTAAGCGTCCTGCAAACTCAATATGGCTTTGGGGTGAAGGCAAAAAACCTGCACTTTCACCATTTGAAGAATTATATGGCATCAAGGGTGCTGTAATTTCTGCTGTTGACCTTCTTAAAGGTATCGGCAAATGCGCTAAAATGGAAACACCTGATGTAGAAGGTGCTACAGGATATATTGACACTAACTTTGTTGGTAAGGCAGAGGCTGCTGTTGAAGCACTTAAGAATGGTTGCGACTACGCTTATATCCACATTGAAGCTCCTGATGAATGTGGTCACAGAAGAGAACCTGAAAATAAAGTCCGTGCTATTGAGATTATTGATGAACAGGTACTTCCAATTCTCTTTGATGGATTAAAAGATTATGACGACTACAAGATTATGATTCTTCCTGACCATCCAACACCAATCGTTACTGCAACTCACGCTTCTGACCCTGTTCCATTTATGATTTATCATAAGAACAATGAAGTAGATGGCGTTGATACTATCAATGAAGAAACTGCAAAGGCAACAGGCCTTTTCATTGAGAGTGGTGTCCAGCTTATGAAAAAATTCTTGGAGGAATGATTAAAATGAATTATAACAGAGATACAATATGCGTTCAGGGTGCTTACAAGCCAAAGAACGGTGAACCACGAGTACTCCCTATTGTTCAGAGTACAACATTCAAATATGATACAAGTGAAGCAATGGCAAAGCTTTTTGACCTTGAACCAGGCTATATGTACACTCGTCTTGCTAACCCGACAAGTGATGCTGTAGCACAGAAAATCACAATGCTTGAGGGAGGTGTAGCAGGTGTACTCACTTCTTCAGGTCAGGCTGCAAACTTCTTCTCACTCATCAACATTATGGGTGCAGGTGACCATTTCGTAAGTGCTGCAACAATTTACGGTGGAACATTCAACCTTTTCAATGTTACAATGAGAAAACTCGGCATTGAAGTAACTTTCGTTGACCCGAATGCAAGCGAAGAAGAAATTCAGGCTTGTTTTAAACCTAACACAAAGGCACTTTTCGGTGAAACAATTGCAAACCCATCTCTTGATATTCTTGATATTGAGAAATTCGCAAAGATTGCTCACGCTAACGGTGTTCCACTTATTATCGACAACACATTCCCGACACCAATTAACTGTCGTCCGTTTGAATTCGGTGCTGATATTGTTACTCATTCCACAACAAAATATATGGAAGGTCACGCAAACATTATCGGTGGTGCAGTTATTGACAGTGGTAACTTTGATTGGGAACAGAATGACAAATTCCCCGGACTTACACAGCCTGACGAAAGCTATCACGGTGCTGTTTATACAAAGGATTTCGGTAAGGCAGGTTATGTTACAAAAATCGTTGCACAGCTTCTTCGTGACTACGGCTCAACTCCTGCTCCACAAAACTCATATTACCTTAATTTAGGTCTTGAAACTCTTCATCTCCGTATGGAAAGACATTGTAGCAACGCTCTTGCTGTTGCAAAGTATCTTGAAGCAAACGACAAAATTTCTTGGGTTAACTACCCTGCTCTTCCCGGCAACAAGTATTATGACCTTGTGCAGAAATATATGCCAAAGGGTACTTGTGGTGTTGTTTCATTCGGTGTTAAGGGTGGCAGAGATGCTGCTGAAAAGTTTATGAATTCACTTAAGCTTGCAGCAGTTGTTACTCACGTTGCAGATGCAAGAACTTGTGTACTTCACCCTGCTTCATCAACTCACAGACAGTTGAGTGACCAGGAACTTGTTGAATGTGGTGTATCACCTGACCTTATCAGATTTTCAGTTGGTATTGAAAATATTGATGACATCATTGCAGATATTGAACAGGCACTTGAGAATATATAAAGAAAAGCTCCCGATTGGGAGCTTTTTTATAGTATGTATTCAGAATCAATTAAAACATTGTTTCAAAGATTGAAACGTATTCAGGGAATAATGGTGTGCATTTAAGAATAATAAGTGCAACACCTGCACCAACAAAAAATCCGCCGATAACTTCAGGTAAAGTATGACCTTCAACCTTTTTAAGCTTTTTAAGGTCTTTACCTAAAACTGCTTCACGGACAATTTTAAATTCATCGGTAAGCTTACCCATTGGAAGTCTTACTTTAATTGCATCAAACATTGTAATAAATGCGAAAACACCTGCTACTGCAAAAATATTTGAATCCCAACCTTCAAGCGCACCGATACAAGTGCAAAGTGAAATTACAGTTGCAGTATGTGAGCTTGGCATACCACCAAGCTTAAAAAGTGTTTCCAATGTAACTTTTTTTGCTTCTTCTCCATTTTTCTTATCAATAAAGTATTTTATAGTATTGATAATTACTTTCATCAACTGTGCCACAAACCACGCACAAAGACAAACTAAAAATATTCTCATAACTTCTCCTTTTGTTTTTCTTTTACATAATTTTACAATATAACATAATAAAAAGCAAGTAATTGTTACAATATAATATATATTTTCTTTTGTCAAAATAGTCAAATGCAATTTGCATTTTTAGTGCAATACTACAAAATTCAACATTTGGTACTATTTGTATTTGAAAATTACTGTATATAGTGGTATTATTGTTGTGACAAATTTTTGTTATTGGAGGATGTTACAAAATGAAAATGGTTTACAATGTAAAAGACAAACCAAAGTTTCCACAAATGATTGTTTTTGCATTCCAACAGCTTCTTGCTATTATGGCTGCAACAATCGCTGTTCCTGCTATTGTGGGTAACGGTATGACAGCATCTGCTGCTCTTTTCGGTGCAGGTGCAGGTACAATTATCTATCAGTTATTCACGAAATTCAGAAGCCCTGTTTTTTTAGGCTCATCATTCGCCTTTATTGGCTCAATGTTTGCTGCTTTTGCAGGTGCTGCATCAGTTCAGTTAGGCTATTTAGGTCTTCTTCTTGGTGCTCTCTTCGCAGGTCTTGTTTATGTGGTTATCGCACTTGTTGTTAAGTTAGTAGGTGTCGGCTGGATTAATAAGCTTATGCCTGCAGTTGTTATCGGACCTACAGTTGCACTTATCGGTCTTTCACTTGCCGGTGCCGCTATCAACGACGTTTTCTCATATGGTCCACAGGATAGCAACGGTTCATTCATTATGACAACAGATATCTGGGTTTCACTTATCTGTGCTCTTGTTACTTTCTTCGTTGTTGTTATCTGTTCAACATACGGCAAGAAAATGACAAAACTCATCCCATTTATCATCGGTATTCTTGCAGGTTATGCAGTTGCTCTTGTTTTCACATTAGTTGGTAAGGCAACAGGCAACGAAGCTTTGATGATTATTGATTTTGCTCCTTTCCAGGCACTTGTTGCTGACGGTGTTACAATCAAAACATTCTTGGCTGTTCCTGATTTCACATTCCTTACAGCAATTAAGGGAATTGAAGATTTTGAGCCATCTTATGTTGCTACTGTTGCTGTTGCATATATTCCTGTTGCATTCGTTGTATTTGCTGAACATATTGCTGACCACAAAAACCTTTCATCAATCATTGAAAGTGACCTTCTTGAAGACCCAGGTCTTCACAGAACACTTTTAGGTGACGGTATCGGTTCAATGGTTGGTGCTTTCTTCGGTGGTTGTCCAAATACAACTTACGGTGAATCTGTTGGTTGTGTTGCTATTACAAAGAACGCTTCTGTTGTTACAATCACAACAACTGCTATCCTTTCAATGCTTATTGCATTTATCTCACCTTTCGTTGCATTCCTTGATTCAATTCCGGGTTGCGTAATGGGTGGTGTTTGTATTACACTTTACGGATTTATCGCTGTCAGCGGTCTTAAGATGATTCAGAAGGTTGACCTTGAAGATGATGCTAACCTCTTTACAACATCAGTAATTCTTATTACAGGTATCGGTGGTATGGCTCTTGCTATCGGTAAGGTTACAATCACAGGTATTGCTTGTGCTTTGATTCTCGGTATCATTACAAATATCGTTCTTACAAAGAAAAAGACAAAATAAATTAACATAATATCAGAATCCTCACAGATTAATTAAGTTCTGTGGGGATTTTTTTAGACTTTTGTTTCACTCTAATAACTATTAGTATTGTTATTATTGCTGATTTGTGTTAGAATAACAAATGGTGACCATAAATGATTAAGAATGACAAGACAAAAGGAATTATATATATTATCATTTCTGCCTTTTTCTTTGCCCTTATGGGGCTTTTTGTTAAATTGTCAGGAGATTTGCCTGTTATCCAGAAAACCTTTTTCAGAAACCTTGTAGCAATGTTTTTTGCACTTGGCATAATAATAAAAGACAAGAGTTTTGAAATTCCAAAAGGTAAGAATTTAGTATATCTGCTTGTACGCTCTACATCAGGTGTTGTTGGCGTACTTTGTAATTTCTATGCCCTTACTAAGATAAACCTTGCAGATGCTTCAATGCTTAATAAGTTATCCCCTTTCTTTGCAGTAATTTTTTCAATTTTTGCACTTAAAGAAAAGGCAAACTGGAAACAGTTTTTCTCGGTTTCACTTGCATTTGTCGGTGCATTGTTGGTAATGAAGCCATCCTTTTCATTTGAGGGATTACCTGCGCTTTTAGGATTTTTTGGCGGATTATGTGCCGGACTCGCATACACTTATGTAAGAAAACTTACACTAAATGGTTTCAAACCACCTTTGATTATATTCTATTTTTCACTGTTATCCTGTGGTGTTACTCTGCCGTGGCTCATATTCGATTTCACACCAATGTCACCGTTACAATGGCTTTATCTTATCCTTGCAGGACTTAGTGCAGGTGTTGGTCAATTCTTTATCACAACAGCATATTCAAAAGCACCCGCAAAGGAAATTTCAGTTTATGACTACTCGCAGATTATTTTTACAACTCTTCTGAGTCTTATAGTTTTCGGTGATTTACCTGATATTCTCAGTTTTATCGGATATGGAATTATTATTTCTGCAGCCGTGTTCAACGCTTGGAATTCGTTGAAGAAAAAGTCGTAAGATTGACTTTTAACCATCATTTGACTATAATATATTCAGTTTGTTATCAGAGGTTAAGCCAATGGAAAATGTGAAAAAGAAAAAGATAAATCTTGTTGAAATTTATCCTGTAATACAAGAAACAATTGACAACGGTGGCAATGTTCAATTACCCGTAACAGGAAAAAGTATGTACCCTTTGCTTCATTGGGGCAGAGATTCTGTTGAACTTGTAAAATGCGAAAAGCCTGAAAGAGGCGATATCATCTTTTATCTTCGTGACAATGGTCAGTTTGTACTTCATCGTATAATCGGTACTGATGAAAAGGGTTATGTGCTTTGTGGTGACAATCAATGGCATAAGGAATATGGCATACAAGACCATCATATTATCGCTGTTGTGAAATCCATCACAAGAAAAGGCAAGAAAATTGAAATGACAAATATTCCGTACAGAATATACAGTAAAATATGGATGGTACTGATGCCATTAAGACGATTTATCATTCCTGTAGTACAAAAATCAAGGTACTATTTTAAAAAGGTACTTTTAAAACTTGGGTTAGGCAAAATATTTGTAAAGCTTGGATTGATGAAAAAACTTTAAAGGGACTCTTTTGAGCCCCTTTTTCTTATGCTTAATCTTCTGTTTTTCTCCAGACCATTTTATTCACAACGCCTGTGTATGACTGAATAAGTTTTACAACCTTGTTAGAAACATTTTCGTCAACATAGTCAGGTACCGGAATACCCAAATCATCATTTTCATTCATCATCACAGCTGTGTCAACTGCCTGAAGAAGTGATTTTTCACTGATACCTGCAAGGACAAAACAAGCCTTATCAAGTGCTTCAGGTCTTTCAGTTGATGTACGGATACACACTGCAGGGAATGACTTACCAACAGATGTAAAGAATGAACTTTCTTCAGGTAATGTGCCACTATCAGACACAACTGCAAAAGCATTCATCTGTAAGCAGTTATAATCGTGGAAACCGAGAGGCTCATGCTGAATAACACGACTATCAAGTTTAAAGCCACTTTCTTCAAGTCTTTTTTTGCTTCTTGGATGGCAAGAATACAGAATTGGCATATCATATTTTTCTGCCATTTTATTGATTGCATTAAAAAGAGAAAGGAAATTCTTTTCTGTATCAATATTTTCTTCTCTGTGAGCAGAAAGAAGAATATATTTGCCTTTTTCTAAGCCTAATTTTGAATGAATATCTGACTTTTCAATATCAGAAAGGTTATTGCGAAGCACCTCAGCCATTGGTGAACCTGTTACATAAACTCTTTCCTTTGGGAGACCACATTCGTGAAGATATTTTCTTGCGTGTTCAGAATATGCAAGATTGACATCAGAAATAATATCAACAATTCTTCTGTTTGTTTCTTCAGGAAGACATTCATCCTTACAACGATTACCTGCTTCCATATGGAAGATAGGGATATGAAGTCTTTTTGCAGAAATTGCTGAAAGACAAGAATTTGTATCACCCAAAATAAGCATTGCATCAGGTTTGATTTCAGCCATAAGCTTATATGAACAATTGATAATATTGCCGATTGTAGCACCAAGGTCATCACCCACTGCGTCCATATATACCTCAGGGTCCTGAAGCTTTAAATCCTTAAAAAATACGCCATTGAGGTTGTAGTCGTAATTCTGACCTGTATGAGCTAAGATACAGTCAAAATATTCACGGCACTTATTAATAACGGCGGCAAGACGAATGATTTCAGGACGAGTGCCCACGATAATCAAAAGTTTTAACTTGCCATTATCTTTGAATTTTATATCACTATAATCTAATTTCATAATTTAGACCTCCAAGAAGTATGTATCAGGGTGATTAGGGTCAAAACATTCATTACACCACATAAATGTTACCATATCAGTGTCACCAAGGTTTTCGATATTGTGTGTGTATCCTGTTGGAATATCAACAACTTCAAGTTTTTCACCTGAAACGAAATATTCAATAACTTCATCACAATCAATCTTACGGAAACGAATTACACCTTTTCCTGATACAACAAGAAATTTTTCGTTCTTTGTGTGGTGCCAGTGCTGACCCTTTGTAATTCCCGGCTTTGAGATGTTGACTGAAAACTGACCATTATTCACAGTTCTTAAAATCTCAGTAAATGAGCCTCGGTCATCAATGTTCATTTTAAGCGGATAAGAAAACTTATCCTTTGGAAGATATGAAAGATATGTGCTGTAAAGTTTCTTACTGAAACTGCCTTCAGTCATATCAGGCACATATTTATTCTCACGACTTTCTTTAAATGAATAAATCAAGTCAACTATTTCACCAAGTGTGATTTTATGTTCAACAGGCACTTTGCAGAATTTACCATCTTTTGTTTCGTTGCCACAGATTGCGCATATAATCTCATCAACAACATCATCAATATAAACGAGAGTCATTGGATGATTTCTGTCATTCACCTGAATTGGCAAATCGTTTGCAATATTATGACAGAATGTGGCAACAGCACTGTTGTAATTAGGTCTGCACCACTTGCCAAAAACATTAGGGAAACGATAAACAAGGACTTTTGCACCTGTCTCTTCGGCATAACTGAAGAAAAGCTCCTCACCTGCTTTTTTGCTATGACCATAAGGATTATCAAGTGAAGCCTGTGTTGAAGATGAAAGCAAAACAGGACAAGTGTTATTGTGTTTTTTCAATGCTTCAAGCAATTCCGATGCAAAACCAAAATTACCTTTCATAAACTCTTCTGTGTTCTGTGGTCTGTTGACACCTGCAAGATTTACAACAAAATCGCAACCGTCACAATACTCATCTAACAATGATTTATCAGTATCAACATCAATTTCGCAGATTTCGATGTCAGTCGGCAAATCCGTGGTCTTGTTTTTACCATCTTTAATTGTGTTCAGCGTTGCAACAAGGTTTTTTCCGACAAATCCTCTTGCCCCTGTAATTAAAATCTTCATACTATATTTTTACATCCTTTTTTAATTTTAAAGCCATATTACGATACCAAAATGTGTTTTATCGCAAAATTCAAAAGCTTTTAATTTTTCCTGCATAGACCCTTCTCCACTTTTATACGAAATTATGGCTTGAACCAATTGTTCTTAATTATTTCTGCGCAACTTAAAACTCCACTTTCATAAGGTGTGATTGTACCAGTATTGTAAAATTCCTTAACTACCTCTACAAATCTTTCGGCTGCTATTTCACCATTATATTCTGTTTCAATGGTTTTCATAGCGTTTTTGCCAAGTCTTTCAGTTTCCTTATTATCTAAAACAAGTTCTTTTACGGCTTTATAAGCATTTTTATCGTTACCAAATTTATAAACCTTGCCGTTTTGGTTGTGTTTAATCAGGAAAGGAACTGAACCTGCTGCACTACTTGCAACAACAGCACAACCGTTTGCCATAGCCTCGTTGACAACTGCACCCCAACCTTCATTGAAATCACTTGTAAACATAAAAATACTATATTCACTCATAGTCTTTAAAACTTCCTGATGACTTTTTACACCAAGTAATTCAACACAATCGTTCAGGTTGTATTTATTGACAAGAGCTTCCAGCTTTTCCTTTTCAGGTCCTTCGCCTATTATACTCACATTGAAATCCAAATTATCTTTTTTGAGCATCCTTGCAGTTTCAATTACAGTTTCAATATGCTTTAGTTCAAGAAGTCTGCCCGTATATAAAATTGAATTTTTCTTTTTTTCAAATGTCTCTGATACTTTAATTTCAGGAAAATATCCCCATTTCAAAACCTTATCTGTCGGAAATCTGTAATGGGATAAATCGTAAGATAAAAAGCCCGAAGCAGCCAATACATAAAGATTTTTGTTTTTATAATTCAGGTATTTTTGTTTAATTGACTTGTAATTTTCAGGCTTTAAGGCTTGTAAGACACTTTTTTTGAACGGTCTTTCGGAATACACAAATGAAAGCTTGTTTTCCTTCATTCGTTCTTCCATAAGACGACTCGGACACGCACCAAAAACAACAGCATCAGCAGACAAAATCTCCTCATTTGCTCTTTGTTTATTGCTTTTATAGTGCATTGTATATTCTCGTTCTTGTCTTTGTTTTATTTTGCTTCCTTGTCCGTTATAACCGTGAATAAAGTGGAATTCATCAACTTTTGAGTATATATTGTCACAAAGTGTCGTCTGATGATGATTTAAAAAATCAGAAACAAAAACAATTTTCATATAAACAACCCTTCATAACAAATTTAAATATTTTTTATTTACCCCAGTTTGCAAGTTCGTTCTGGATGTAAGTGAGTGATAAAAGCTTTTCTTTTACCTGTTCAACTGTCATCAATTCTGTATTAGTTGAATCAAATTCTGAAATCTGAACTCGGTTTGTATTACCGTCATTGAAATACTTATCGTAATTAAGGCCACGCTTGTCAGCAGGTACACGATAGAAATTGCCCATATCAACAGCGTTTGCACACTCCTCATTTGTAAGGAGTGTTTCATACATTTTTTCACCGTGACGGATACCGATTACCTTAATTTCTGTTTCAGGTGCAAAAAGTTCAGTTACTGCCTTTGCTAGAACTTCGATTGTACAAGCAGGTGCTTTCTGCACAAGAATGTCACCACTTTCACCATGTTCAAATGCGAAAAGAACAAGGTCAACTGCTTCTTCAAGACTCATTACAAATCGTGTCATTGTAGGCTCTGTGATTGTAATAGGTTTACCTTCACGAATCTGGTCAATCCAAAGAGGAATAACCGAACCACGTGAACAAAGAACATTACCGTAACGAGTACAACAAATCTTTGTTTTTTCAGGAGATACAGTTCTTGCTTTTGCAACAACAACTTTTTCCATCATAGCCTTTGAGGTACCCATTGCATTAACAGGATAAGCTGCTTTGTCTGTTGAAAGACAGATTACGCACTTAACACCTTCTTCAATAGCAGCAGTAAGTACATTATCAGTACCAAGAACATTAGTCTTAACTGCTTCCACAGGGAAAAATTCGCAGGATGGAACTTGTTTAAGTGCTGCTGCATGGAAAATGTAATCAACATCGTGCATCGCATTTTTAACTGACTGCAAATCCCTTACATCACCGATATAAAATCTGAGTTTATCAGCGACCTCAGGATATTTCTGTTGAAACTCGTGACGCATATCGTCCTGCTTTTTCTCGTCACGGGAAAAAACTCGGATTTCACCAATATCAGTTTCTAAAAATCTTCTAAGCACAGTATTACCAAATGAACCTGTACCACCTGTAATCATCAATGTCTTTCCTTTAAACATAGTCTTTATCTCTCTTTCTTAATGTTCTTTTCAAATTTATTGAACAGATAATTTGCCAAAGTAGATAATATAATAGTTGTAACAATTACCAAAGAATAAATCAAATAATTGTTTGATAAATATTTTGTAAAGAAAATCTGTGGCATACCTTGTAAGGCAAAAAGATAAAATATATTTTTTCCACACCACAAAATTGCTTTGTTCTGTATTTTCACTTTCATTGTAATACATAATATTGTAAGCATACCCACTCCACACCAAACAGGGTAGAAAATCACAGATTTCTCAACTAATCCCTTACCGAGAATAAAACCTGACAAGCTTACAGCAAATACTATAAACCATATTATATTATTTTTCATTACAATTTTATCAAATGTGTCCTTTAACAATGAGAAGAACATTCCCACAGCAAGGAAAATAGTTGTATTGTAATAATATGTGGGAAAATCAAGCATCATTTCAACAACTGTTAAGGCTACAAGGCACACAGTGACCATACAAACTGCCAACACTTTATTCTTTTTAAATATATTAAAGCATATTACAACAGCAATGTAAAATACAAATATTGAAAACATATACCATCCACCATTACCTATAGAGGCAAGTCCGATAAATGATAAAAGTATTTTTGTAATAGAATGCTCGTTTCCTATCAACAAATTAAATACGATACATACAACTGTAATTGTCGCAAATTGTATGAAAAGCTTTAAGAATCTTTGTTTCGGAAAACTCTTTATGTAAGAATCTTTTTTCTTTATTGATTCCATAATTCCGTATCCTGAATAAAAAAGGAACGGGACTACTACAAACTGCCCTATAAAAATTCTGAAAGGTATATATGCTTCATCAAATATGCCACATGGTGTTAATCGGGCAAAGGTGTGACTTAAAAGTATGAGCAATATAAAAATACCATTTATTGACCTTGTTTGCTCAACAGAGCAATAATCTTCATAAAAGCCTTTGTTTAAAATTGGTTTAATTTTATACAATGAAAGCACAAATAGGGCTATGATAAAAATAATCATATATATTCTCCTATTTAACTATTTTTCTGATAAATTTTTTCGCAATTCCAAATATTAAATCTCTTTCATATTTGTTCATACAAAAAGCTATCATCACTACTACAAAAATTGCCACAAACACTGTGCCGTTTAATATAAATCTTATAAAACCTGCATTCATCGGATTGAAATTCTCTAACAGTAAACCAAGCACAAGCAGTAACAATAAATATGGTGTGATTTTCAGATAACACTCTTTGAAGAATCGTTTCATATCAAGGTGAAGCACCTTAATATAGGCAATTACCAACATAGTGCTACGCAACAAATATGCGATACAAATTGAAACAGATGCACCTAATGCGCCATATTCTCTTGAAAGAAGGAGTGACAAAACTACATTTAATACTCCTGTTATTACATAAATAATTGACTGTAATTTAACCTTGTTTTCAACAATCAATGTTGTATTCGCGATTTGTAAAGGCATATAAAAATAGCTTGGAATTATAAGAAAAACTGCACAGAGATAACTTTCACTAAAATCAGGTTTTCCCCAGATATCTATAATAAATGACTGACCGAATGACATAAATCCTATAACAAGAATGCCTATAATTATACATTGAATTCTTCCTATTCTTACCATCAGGTCAATAAGTTCGGTATCCTTTTTGCCCTCGTGGACTATTTTTGATATACGAGGCATAAACATACCGTTGATTGCAGATGCAAATGTTGAAATATATCCTTCAACTGTACTTGCAAGTCCGAAAATTGCCGAACCCACAGCACCTGTGGAAGAAACTGCAACAATAATTGATGGTGTAATATTAAATATCATTCGTTGTGCAAGGCTTGTGATAGTTGTCCACATTGAAAAGCCCAGCACATCTTTCAAAATGCCTTTGTCCTTGCATTTGAAATTAACTCTGACCTTTGTATTCTTTCTTATCAACCAGAGTTTAATGAAAATTGTGAGTATTCCTGAAACTGCATTAACGGTTACAAGTGCATAAACACCACATCCCATTAAAAGTGCAATTACCATTGCCACAACGATGAATAACTTATGAAATAAATCGGCAAGCTTTAAGCCTATAAAGTTTTCATATGCAGTAAGAATACCATTAAGATTTGTAAATGGAAATGAGACAACGCTGAAAAGTCCGACTATTACATATAATACCTTAAAGGTTTCAAGCTCGCTTGCAGTAAGGTTGTCATAAATAGTGTTTATGAAGAAGCTTACCCCCACAAGCACAGCCAATATAACTCCGTCAAGTGCAAGATATAATTTATATATTACACCTAAAAAGTTGTTGATTTCTTCCTGATTCCCCTCTGCCCTGTACTTTGAAACAAAACGGGAAACGGCAGCACTCATTCCGAAATCCATAACAAATATTGTTATGAGTGAATGTGATAATGTATATAGGCCATAATTACCCTGACCAATTTTGTCAATCATCCATGGTGTATATAAAAGCCCTGATATCATATTGAATGCAATTGCGAAATAGGACATCAACGCACCCATTCTGATTTGCTTTGAACTATTCAAAAATAATCACCTACTTAAATGTTTATATCTGAAATAATTTTAATGTTCTGATTATGATATGGTTTTCTTTTACTCTCGTCAGGCAATTCATTCATATAATTTTCACCGAAACGGGATTTTAATAGTTTGTCATATTCCTTGATTGCCATAAATTTTTTGTCCCTGAACTGCAATTCTGTATATTCCATATACATTGAGCTTGGCATTGGTGGAAAATTTTTGTTAGGGTTACAGACCTCGTAGATATATCCTGTATCTTTTTTGTTGTATCTCTGACAAATCCTGTTAAGCAAATCTATAAGGGTTTTCATTGGCAATAATGATACAAATTTATATACAATGCTTTTAAACTTGCCGACACCGAGCCATACCTTCAGTTTTGTTTTTCTTGCACCTGTCAGAACACCCACCATACTACAATGTAAACTGAGTTTTTCAGGCATAACATTGTCAACAGGGAAAATGTCCATAAAAACGCCGTGATTCATATTCTTTAAATGAGAATAAGCGTAACCATAAATCATTGTACCGTTAAGACAGATTTTTGCATAATTCCACGGAAATTCGTCCACATTGTTATATGATTCAAGGAAGAATTTAGAGTCAAGTTCATTTGGTGCGACCTGCAAAAACTTTTCGTACTGGTCACGGACCATAATAACATCAATGTCGTCATCCCACGGCACATAGTCCTGAAATTTTATGGCACCCATTAACGTACCGCCTTCCATTGAATATTTAATATCATATTTTCTGCATATTCTGTCAAATTCCACAAATATAGAATACACATAATCCTGTAATAATTTTAATTCAATCATTTTTAAACTCCAATATTATTTTTTTGCTGATTTGATTATTGGTGCAATACTGCAAACACCTTCGCTGAACTCTGCATTATTCTCGCAAAGGGAAATAAATCTTTCAACCACAACCTCCGGGGATGCATTATTCACCATATAATCATAGGCGTATTTCTGAAGTTCTTTTCTGTAACCTTCGTCTGTAATAAGCCTTTCAATAACAGGGAACATTGTTTTTATATCGTTTTTCTTGTATATAAATCCTGTTTTTCCGTCATTTATGAGATATCGACTTGCACCTGCAGCAGCATCTGCTATAACAACACAACCACAGTTCATACTCTCGTTTATTACAACGCCCCAACCCTCGTGATAGTCACTTGTCATAAGGAAAATGTCCGAATTTTCCATTGCTTCACGGACTTCGGGAACAGTTTTTTTGCCGAGAAATGATATGTAATCGTCAAGCTGGTTGTTTTTAATTTCATCCTTAATGAAATTTTCCAATTCACCAAAACCGATAATATCCATATGGAACGGAAGATTTTTTTCTTTAAGGTGCTTTGCAACCTGTATTGCTTTTTCAGGATGCTTTAATTCGAGAAAACGCGCTGCCCATAAAATAGTTACAGGCTTGTCCCCTGTTGCTTTTTTTGATAAAAGTTCATCTATATCATATTTTACAACTTCAGGAAAATATCCCCATTGATATGCTTTGCCACGCCAACCGCACAAAGCCAAATCGTATGGAAGATATGCACTTGCACAAAGGACCTTGAAATTTGGTTGCTTGAATCTTGCAGCTCTGTTTACAACCTTTTTTCTTATTGGTGGAACAAATGCACGCCACGTACCCATTTTGAAAAATCTTTCTGAAAAGAGATATGTTTCAATGCCATTGTTGACACATTTTTCCACTACATTGTTAGGTGCGGCACCAATTATAACCACATCACTGTTATTAATCAATTCTTCTGTTTTTGCTTCACCCTCGGGCGTGTATGCCTTTACGACAAAAGGATATTTATCGGCAAGATTTTCAAACCCTGCTTCTTTTCTGTAATCAGGAAAATCACTAAAAACTACATAATGGTAATCGTCACCCAGAATATTATAAAAAGCCTTTGCTAAACCTTCCTGATGATAGCCAAGTACACTTCCGAAAAATGTAAGTTTCATGCTTTTCTCCTTAATAAAACTTCTTTAACACAGTTACTTTCTCGGACAGTTTTATAAATACTACTGAAAAAATAAGAGTAAGAGATAAAATTGAAATAAAGTAAATCATTGAATTCTTTACAAAAATTGTATCTGCCAAGAACCAGTCAAACAAAGTCAGGAATATTCTTTGACTCAAAAACATTAAAAGGCTCAATTTTCGCATCCATATAAATGCAGGACCTGACTTTATGTTCAATGACATTACAAACATAAAAAGATATATTGTCAGTGGAACCAACATAAACTTTGTATCAACACCATTTGTTGACCAACCTAAAAATGCCTGTGCTACTGTTTCTCCTGCCATAAGGACATAGAAAACACCTGAAAACACAAAATATTTAACAGGCTTTTCCTCAAGTGTTTTTTCAGAGAAAATTCCACCTAATGCAACGTAAATCCATCCGAAAAGAATACCATTTTTGATAGTATCAAAGATATAAAAATAAATATTATATAAATCACTTATCACGGAAAGATTTTCTGAAATTCCGTAATATGAACTTCCAAAACATGCAATTGTATAAAATGGAATTGCCAAAAGAAATATCTTTTCATATGACATTTTTTTGCGCAAAAGATATACAACTGTTACGGCAGTCAAAAGTGCAGGCAAAAACCAGATGGTAGAATAACTTCCTTTAAAGAAAAAGTCCCTGACATATTCCAGCACATCCATTACGCCAAAACCATTTACAGCCCAATCTATTGCAACGAAAATGAAATAAACAGCAGACCATAAAAGATACATTAAACCTAATCGTTTGAAATATTTCTTAAAGTAATCACTTTTGTCCTTTTCTTCCAACGAATTAAGTTTTGTACAGAACAGAAAACCGCTTGTCAAGAAGAAGAACGGCACGGCAACAACTGTAATAATGCTTCTGAATCCAAAGTCTAAAACTTCACTATATGAACTGAACGGACCGGTATGCAATACAATTATAAGAATTGCAGCAATAAACTTTGCTAAATCCAAAGCACCGTATTGTTTTCTATCGCTCATTACGCAATACCTCCTCGTAAACCTTTACCATATCATCAGGATTTTTCTCACGGTTATGACGGGCATTTGCAAGTTCAATTGTTTTCTTTGAAAAATCAGCTGCCATCTGGTCATTTTCAAAAATTTCCATTATGCGAAGTGCCAACTGCGGATATTCAGGAAAATCATATGTAAAGCCATTGATTTTATCAGTCAACAAGTCTGTCATACCACCACGATATGCACTTATTGATGGTGTACCAATCATCATAGCCTCGCAAAGTGTTGCTGAAGCACCTTCAATTGCAGACGGTACAACACATACATTGGCGTTTTTAAGGTGTTCCGCAACTTGTTCAGGACTGATATTTCCTACATAAACCACATTTTCATCAAGTCCTAAATCAGAAATCATTTTTTCGATGTACTTTGTGTAACTTGAAGACCTTACTAATCTTCCGTTTTCTACATTTCCACCACCCGGAATAAACAGTTTCACATCCGGATACTTTTTCTTGACAATCGCAAGTGCTTTTATCACAATATGAAGTCCTTTTAAAGAGTAATGAGCCGAGCCTGTCATAATAGTATGATGGGTCATTGTATCAAGCGACCATTTTTCAGCACTATAAAACGGCTCACGAAGATTGTAATTACAACGATAATATTTAAGGTCAGGGTTTACTGAAAGCATTGTGGATTTATCCCAATCCGTTCTTCCAGTAACATACTTGACTTTTTTAAGCACTTCAATTTCACGCTTTGCATTTTTCTTGTAAAGCATTTTATATGTAAGCGGAATTTTTCCTTTAAGAATATCCTTTAATCTTGACATTTTAAGAATTTCCCAAAGTGTAAGTCCACCATAGTATTCTTCTGCTATACGATGAATAACCCCCTGAATTGTCAATACAGTCGGAATTTCAGGATGAACCTTTAACATTTCGTAACCTGGTGCATATTCAGTACCATGAATATGAATCAAATCCGGCTTAAAAAGTTCAACTGTTTTTTTACAGTCATCGCCTGTTTTAGGGTTATCGTATAAAAGTCTTTTTCCTCCACCCGGATAAATGAAATATCTTATACCTTCAAGCTCCATATCTATGAATTTGTCGCCTGAATAATATGTCATAACACCAAGTTCAACATTTTCTTTTTTACCAATAGCACTTGCAAGGTCAAGAAGCCAACCGCCACTCACACTGGTTGACACACCTATTTCCTTTGCCACTGCAGGGAAAACCATATTAACTATCCATAAAACTTTCATTAGATATTGCCCTCCCCGACCTTGAGTAACTCTTCATAAACTTTAATATACTTTCTTGTCATTTCTTCTCGTGACCAATCAAAGTGAAGTTTATCTACATATTCTTCAGGTGCTTTTATATCAGCCCATTTTCTTACTGCTTTTTCATAAGCATCCATATCAAAAGGCTCCACAGCCTCACCCATTCCCTGCGGAATAGTTTCAGGCACACCACCTACTTTAAAGCCCACCACATTACAACCACAGGTAATGGATTCAATACATACCGTAGGACAAGTTTCTCGTGAACTTGTCATAAGGAAACAATCTGCAAGAGAATAATACTGTGCAAGTTTATCCTGATTATATGTGTGCGGTATTGCCAGAACATTTTCTGGAAATCTGATTTTATCTGAACCATCGCCTACAACTATAAACTGATAATCCTTCATACGGGTTGCTAACTCTATAACACGATTAATGCCCTTTATGTTATCAGTAATCTTTGGTGAGACGTGAAGAAGGATTTTTTTATTTTCGGGAAAATTCAACTCATTACGCAATTCAGAAGTGTCATGAGGCTTAAAAACATCAGTTTCAATTCCGTTTGTTATTGCTGTAAACCTTGCACCCTTAAATATTGCTGACTGTTTTGCCCTGTTGGTTACCCATTCAGAAACACCTACAACCATAAGATTTTGGAAACCATTACAAGTGTTTTTCATTAATTCAAAACAATGCTTTGCATCATCTCTAAAATATTTTGAAATGTGACCTTTAATCTGCGAACAATCATAGCATCCTGTTTTAAATTTCTCACAATCATAAGCGTGGGCACAACCTGCTGTATGCATAAGCTCGGCGTGAAGTGAAAGTACAGTTTTAATATTATTGTTTTTTAAGTAAGTGAGCAATTTATAAAGATTTACAAAGTGGCCATTCATACACTGAAGATGGACAATATCGGGTTTTTCTTTATTTATTATTCTTATAAGATTTGCAGTAGCAATCGGTGAATATCCGAAATCAACGGCAAATAATCTTGAAAAAACCGAGTGTATCTTACCCTCAATTTCAGTAGAGCTTTTATATACAAAGGGTTCATTTACTTTCTTTCCTCTGCCATATACAACAACAGATTTATATCCCTTGTCCAACAAGCACTTATGGATATCATACATTATTTTACCTGTGCTACCAAATTTATAAACGCAGTTTATCTGTAATACTTTCACTTTTTCACCCCTTGTACTTACATAAAGAAAAATAAATATTCTGGATTTTGCCTTACAATATATGATATAAGGAAAATCACGATAAAAAGATACACGAATATTCTGTAGTTTTTATCAACAACTCGTATCATTTCAGGTACAACTACCATAATAATCAACGAGAAATACTGCTGAATTCTCATAAAACTCTGGTTATGGAAAACCAAAACGGTAGAACCCATAGTAAGAAACAGCATATTGTAAATATTTTTAGCATCCGTACGCTTTTTGCTAATCCACGGGTACATTGCAAGAGCTATAACACAAAGAAGCATCAATACTGTAGCATATGTACTGGCGTTGTATTCATTATTCAAAACATCCTCGTCCATAAATCCCAAAAATGAAGCAATAGGCACATACAATTCCTGACCGAATATAGCCATAATTACTATCAATATTAATACAGCAAACACATAGAAGAAGGATAGGTTAATATTTGCAACTATATAAAACAGAATAAATACAAGTGATGATTTATGTATCATAAATGCAATAAAAGCAACAATGACAAATTTCCAGAATTGCTTTTTCTTTGCATACTCATAACCTAAAAAGAAAATCAAGGCTGTGGCAATAGTCTGTCTGTGTCCTGTAAGTGCATAGAAGGAATAAAACAAAACCGAATAAAGCAAAAAGCTTATTTCAGGCATAGAGGAATATTTATAAATCCATCTTGCCATAAGCCCTGTAAAAAGCGCCGCAATAGCAATCAGCCACATCTGATAATCATCAAAGAAAATCTGGAAAATTTTCTGTACTAAGTTGTAACCCGGGTCCTTAGCCACTAATCCGTTGAACAAATAATCCCAACAGTTTTTTATTACTGTCGGCCAAGACATAGTTTTTACTTCTTCAAACCAATCATAATAGTTCATTGTGTCAGCGCCAACTGACCAGTCACGCAGACCGGAAAGCAGAATCCATTGTACGGCGCAAATGATACAATATGCTTTCTTATTTTCTTTCGTCTGGTTTGTATATAAAAACATGACACCAAAAATAATAATCAAAGCAATATTTATTAAATATTCTGTCATTTTGCTATCCTTTCATCGTTTTTTGTGCAGTTTTTCTCCTAAAATCGAAAACTATATAACTATGGAAATAAAATCATCTGACTTTATGATAAATTCTTTTTGCAAAGCGCTTGACTGCAACCTTAATTCGTAACAGCATGCATCTTGCAACATCAACTGAAATATTCTTTTCTTTAATATACTTACGGATAGATTTCAAATTGCCTCTTCCACTTGAATATGAACAATAATACAAGAGTTTCAGATATGAATCCTTAGAATTATTCTTTTTGATTTCCTCAAGCAGCTGGTCAACAGTATAGTTTGCTTCTTTCGAAAGAAGCTCCTTCTGTTTTACCGTAACCTGCATACTGTGTACACGATTGCATACCAATTTAGTATCGTCATAATAGAAATTTACACCTGATAATGCAAATTTTAACCATAAATTCCAGTCAAGGACAAATCGTAAGTCCTCATCAAAATAACCACATTTTTCAAAAATGCACCTTGGTATCAGCAAGCCACAACCATTTGGACAAGCCTTGAATAAAAAATGCTCAAATGCTTGTTCTGGTGAATATAATCCTGTCACTTTATAACCCGGATGATAAATTTCATCTCCTTTTGAGTCGATAAGCATACCCGGATTACTGATTATAGTATTACCTTTGTCAAGGTTATGCTTTGCGTACATTTCTATCTGTTTTTCAACCTTTTCAGGGAAATACAAATCGTCGTGAGATAGCCATGAAATAAACTCGCCCTTTGCTCTTTTTATTCCATAATTCAATGCAGAAGAACAACCACCGTTTTCCTTTTCAAAATACATGACTTTATCTGCATATTTATCACATATAGCTTTTCCGGCTCCTTCATCAGTTGAACCATCATTAACAATAACGATTTCTATATTCTCATATGTCTGTGCTAACGCACTTTTTATAGCTTCTTCTACATAATTTGAACCATTATATAGTGGTATAATTATGCTAACCATTGGTTTATTTATCATAATACTCCCCTGTTTTTAAGTTTTAAAATTACAGCTGTCATCATGTATGTAGGTAAAATCATTGAATGTACTATAAAGAAATAATACACCTTCCATTTTAAACCTAAATATTTCAAATCAAATGTTTTATACGCCTTTTTGAAATCGGGATGCGTGAGTACTATTTTTACTTCTTTATATTTTTCAAAAAATGATGCTCTATTTCTCAGTGCATTAAAGGAAATCTCCATAGTTGAAAACACCATACGATTATTGTATGCCTCATGGAAAAAATCCCAATCCTTTTCATCTATCTTACTTCTTAACTGTTCAAACAAGACAAGCTGTCTTGGAATATAATTTCGTCTGTAACCCGTTGTTGTAGAAACGCCGTTTGTTTTTCGGTAATGATAAAATGGTTTATCAATAAACTCAAAACTTCTGACACTCATAAACACATCAAAATTGAAAAGACCATCTTCAAATGAACCCGTTTTCTCAATTGGGAAAAATCGCACTTCAGAATTAACAAGCAAACTTTTTCTATACATATTGAAGCAAGCAGATGCCAAGAAATTCATGCTTTCAGGATGGGAAAGTTCATCACCAATCAGACCAAGTGTCTGTCGGCAAACATTCCGACACTCATTACCTAAATACACTCTTTCTTCAAGAAATGTATTTTTCTTTACAAGTTGTTTCCCCTCAAATTCACGGACATAATTAAATCTGATTACATCCACATTATTTTTGTCTGCGTGTTCAACAAGAGTTTCTACAGCATCAGTATCAAGCCAGTCGTCAGAATCCACAAACATCACATACTCGCCTTCCGCCTCGTCGATTCCAAGGTTCCTTGCAGCTGCCACACCACCATTTGCTTTGTGTATAACTCTTACTCTTTCATCCTTATTGGCTATTTCATCACACAATTCTGAACTTCCATCAGTAGAGCCATCATCAACCAAAAGAACCTCTATATTCCTATATGTTTGTTCAGTAAGAGAGTCAACACATTTTTTAAGATATTTTTTTGTGTTATAAACAGGTATTACAATAGTAACTTTATTCATCACTTAATATCTCCTGATAAATTCTTCCGAGTTCTTTTATTGATGACTCAACGGTAAAACGTTTGGATACTTCAATATTGTATTTTCCCATTTCACTCTTCATTTTATCGTCATAAACTATCTTTTCGATTCCGTCAGCAAAACCCTTATAATCATCAGGATTATATTTAAATCCTGTTTTGCCATTTTCAGAATAGTCATTTATTCCGTGTCTGTTTGAAGTGACGAGAGGTAAGCCTGTTGACATTGCTTCAATTGAAGCCATACCAAGTCCTTCACGAAGTGACGGGAATGCATATACATCTGCATTTTTAAGTAATGACGGAACATCACGACGATATCCAAGAAAATGAACATTATCTTTTATGCCCAATTCCTCTGTCAGCTGTATCAAATCATCCTTCAAGGGTCCGTTACCTGCAAGGAAATAATGAATGTTGGAGTCATTAAGATGTGCAAGAGCACGAATAATAATCTGGTGGTTTTTATTCTTGTTCAACTCACCAACTGAAAGGACTATTTTTGAATCCTGCGGCAAATTAAATTCTGCTCTTAAATCGGCAGGACTATCAAAATTTATAAACTGACTTAAATCAAGTCCCACACCGGGTATGTATTTAACCTTTTTTGCATTGAATTTTTCATTGGCAAGTGCATAGTCCATTTTATTGATTGTAACAAGGACATCAGTGTATTTTGAAAACCATTTTTCAATCGGATACCACAAAAGCCAGTTTATTAATGAGCCACCCTTGAAAAAGTGAAATCCATGTGCTTCATACATCACTTTTATTTCACCTTTTTTGCGTTTAGTATTTGCTGCCATTCTTGTAAGTATTCCACCCACAGGTGTATTACAATGCACAACATCATACTCACCACTATCAATTATTTTTTTCAGTTCTTTGTATGCTTTTATGTTTTTAAAGCTGAACGGTGAGCGAGAAAATGGCACATCAAATACATCCCCTTGTATATCAAGAGAAAGATTTGGTTTTAAATCAAGATTATATCCTGCAGCCACATCAACCTGATGACCGTTATCGCAAAGCCATTTTATGGCAGGTTTGTGAAACTGTGCTATATGACTCTGAACAGTAGCAACCAACAATACTTTACTCATACCGATATCCTTTCAAATATTCCCTAACATTCTTATACACAACATTAAATAATCTTTCCTGATTTTTCGATGAAACAAAGGAATTATGAGGAGTAATTATTACATTTGTCATTTCCCACATTTCGCTGTTTTCATTCAATGGTTCGGTTTCAAACACATCAAGGACCGCACCACCGAGTTTTCCGATTTTAAGATTCTCAATCATATCCTTTTCATTGATAACTGCACCTCTTGCAATATTTACAAGAATCGCACCATCCTTAAAATGAACAAATCTATCTTTATCAAAGAAATATTTTGTTTCTTCTGTCAATGGAAGTGTCAGAATAACAACATCTGCTTTATTCAATGCAGTGTTTATATCATCTATTAAGTAAAATTCATCATAAATATCATTCTGACAGTTGAAAATATCCGCACCAAGCACTTTCATACCAAATGCCTTAAATCGTTTTGCACATTCAGTACCAACACTGCCACAGCCGACAACTAAAACAGAATCACCTGACATCTCACGGATATTTCTTTCCTTTATCCAACTGTAATTTTTCTGATTTTCAAGGAATTTATCAAGATTTTTATATAATGCAAGGACTCCGCTGATTGCCCATTCAGCCATTGGTACGCTATATACTCCCCTTGCGTTTTTAAGAACAATACCCTTTTCATTTATTCTTTCAACAGGAACACGGTCAAGACCTGCGCTTGTCAACTGAATAAATTTAAGATTAGGAAAATTATCAATATCATTATGCAAAAACAAACCGTTACAGATAACACCATCTGCTGTAAACATATCTTCATTCAAGGGTTCATTTTCCATCTTATGAAACATAATCTCGCAGCCAAGATTTTCTATATTCACTTTTTGCTCTTCTGTGCAATTAAATGCACCTGTCATTAAAAGCTTCATCGTCTTCCTCTTATTTGTTTTTAATCATTTCAACTATTTTTGCAACACACTCAACTGTCTTTTCATGATTTTCACAGTGTGTTTTTTCAGTCCAGTTTTCTAAAATGCTATTTTCAAATTCGCGGATATCACGCACACCTGTATCAAATTTTTCTTTTATATATTCAAAACTTGTTTCCTTTGTAACGTCACAGAAAGCACGGGAAAGAATAACACGGTCTGAACCAAGTCGATAATGCTCACCAAGGACACATTCAGCAGGTAAAGTACCTGTACCAACTCTCGCTACCCCTCCAAAACCATAGCTGATATTCTTCTTTTTGATTTTTTCACATATTTTTTCAACTGTGCCATCTGCCACAAGTTGAAACATAAATGTCATACCATAACCTAAATGCAAATCGTTAAGACCGATGTGTATTTCATCTATGCCCTTGATTTCTAAAATCTCGTCAAGATTTTCTACTGCTTCAGGTGTTTCCACAAGAAGATTTGTCCTGACTCTGCCACCTACTGCATTTATAAATCTTTGTACTTGTTCAGCATTCTGAAAAAAAGGTAGCATAATAACATCAGCACCTGCTTCGACAATGCTATCAATTTCATCTTCGGTTGACGGATAATCTTCAGTAGCATCGTGAACAGGATTACAACGGACAAAGAGTGTTGTTGTGTCAAGAACCTGACGAAGTGCCTTTACATTGTCGATTGTATGCATATTCTGTACAGTATCCATACCACCCTGACGGTCACTTTTACCTATGTATTCCATATCAACAAATATACGGTCAACACCTGCAGTCTGTGCTGCCTGTGCCACATCCACGCGATTTGTTACAAACATTAATTCAAGAGCCATATTTTACCTCTTATTTACAGTTTCTTTTTCTTCGTTTTGTACCGTTGCGCCTGTATTTTCATTGTCGGAGTTTTTAAGAACCTTAAAAACGGTCATAAAAATAATTTTTATATCAAGCCACAATGACATATTTTCAACATACCACACATTAAGTTCAATGCGACGATTCCATTCAACACCTTTTCTGCCGTTCACCTGTGCCCAACCGGTAATTCCCGGACGCACCCCAAACATACGAAGCTGAAAATCACTGTATTCAGAATAATCCCAAGGATGATATGTAAGTGGTGGTCGTGGCCCGACAAAGCTCATTTCACCTTTTAAAATATTAATAAACTGTGGTAACTCATCAATACTTGTTGCACGGATAATTCTGCCGATAGGTGTTACACGCGAATCCTTTTTGTCAGAATAGACGCCACTGCCCTGACTTTCAGCACCGACACACATCGAACGGAATTTATAGATATCAAAAACTTTACCGTCTTTTCCTATGCGCTTCTGTTTAAAAATAACGGGACCTTTTGATGTCAGTTTAATGATAATTGCAACCAACAGCATTACAGGTGAAGCACAGATTAATGCCACCAATGCAATCAAAAAATCAAATGCTCTTTTTATCGTTTTATACATACAACAATCATCCTTATAAATATAATTTTCCGTAAAATTATGTACAAAAATCCATAGTATTATCATTATACTATATTTAATGTATTATAACTCTATAGGCTATAAAAGTCAATTAAAACAGGTTATAATGCTTGATTTTTTAAAACATATTTTTTTGGCATTTGTGCATTATTTTCAGCATCAATTTCAATGAGTTTTCACTACCCTCACCCATTTTAAAAATTTGCACAAAAATTTCTGTAATTTTTGTTGTAAATTTTGTTATCTACACACTATGTTTTCATTGACTTTGTGGACAAGATTATTATATAATAGTTTGTAATTTCAATATGAGGTGAAATGGGGCTGTTTCATCCCTTGTTGTCATTAACTTTCGTATTTTTTATATTGGAGAGATATATATGGAAAGAAAAGTCGGTACTGTATCAAGAGGTATTCGTTGTCCTATCATCAGACAAGGTGATAATCTTGTTGACATCACAGTAACAAGCGTACTTGAAGCAGCAGAAAGCGAAGGATTCACTATGCGTGACAGAGACGTTGTTTCTCTCACAGAATCAATCGTTGCACGTGCTCAGGGTAATTATGCATCAGTTGACGATATCGCAGCTGATGTCAAGGCAAAACTCGGTGGTGAAACAATCGGTGTTATTTTCCCGATTTTATCACGTAACCGTTTTGCAATCTGTCTTCGTGGTATTGCAAAGAGTGCTAAAAAGGTTGTTCTTATGTTAAGCTACCCAAGTGATGAGGTTGGTAACTCACTCGTAACTTATGACCAGATTGACGAAGCAGGAATTAACCCTTATTCAGATGTTCTTGACGAAGCAAAATACAGAGAACTCTTTGGTGAAAACAAGCATGAATTCACAGGTGTTGACTATGTTGCTTACTACTCTGAAATTATCAGAGAAGCAGGTGCAGAGCCTGAAATCATTTTTGCTAACCAACCAAAGACAATTCTTGAATACACTGACTGTGTTCTTACTTGCGATATTCATACAAGAGCGAGAACAAAGAGAATTTTAAAGGCTGCAGGTGCTAAGGTTGTTTGCGGACTTGACGACATTCTCAATGCCCCTGTAAACGGCAGTGGCTGTAATGAAAAATATGGTCTTTTAGGTTCAAACAAATCAACTGAAGACACAATTAAGCTTTTCCCAAGAGAATGTCAGGGACTTGTTGAGGATATTCAGGCTGAATTCTTAAAGAGAACAGGCAAACACATTGAAGTTATGGTTTACGGTGATGGTGCATTCAAGGACCCACAGGGTAAAATCTGGGAACTTGCTGACCCTGTTGTATCTCCTGCTCATACAAGCGGACTTATCGGTACTCCAAACGAATTAAAACTTAAATATCTTGCTGACAACGATTTCAAGGGACTTTCAGGTGCTGAACTTAAAGAAGCTATTTCAAACAGCATTAAAGCAAAGCAGGATAACCTTGTTGGTAATATGGCTTCTCAGGGTACAACTCCTCGTCAGCTTACTGACCTTATCGGTTCACTCTGTGACCTTACAAGCGGTTCAGGTGACAAGGGTACTCCTATTATTCTCGTTCAGGGATATTTTGACAACTATACAGACTAATTTAATATAAAATGGAGGAATTCAAAATGGATTGTAGTGTTAGACCCGAAACAATGAAAAGAATTACCACCAAAGCATTAGCAGATGCTTTTATCGAAGAACAGGTTAAGGCTGTTTGTGAACAAGTTGGTGACAAAAAAGTTCTCCTTGCTCTTTCAGGCGGTGTTGACTCATCAGTTGTTGCCGCACTCCTTATTAAGGCTATTGGCAAACAGTTAGTTTGCGTTCACGTTAATCACGGTCTTATGAGAAAGAACGAAAGTGAAAGCGTTATCGAGCTTTTCAAAAACGGACTTGATGCTAACCTTGTATATGTTGATGCTACTGACCGTTTCCTTGACCTTCTTGCAGGTGTAAGCGACCCTGAAAGTAAGAGAAAAATTATAGGTAGCGAATTTATCAATGTTTTTGCTGATGAAGCAAGAAAGCTTGAAGGAATCGAATTTCTCGCTCAGGGTACAATTTATCCTGACATCCTTGAAAGCCAGAAACAGGCTGAAGGAAAACAGGCTGTTAAATCTCATCACAATGTTGGCGGTCTTCCTGATGACCTTGAATTCCAGCTTGTTGAACCAATCAAGCTTCTCTTTAAAGATGAAGTTCGTGTAGTTGGTGAAGCACTTGGTCTTCCACATGCTATGGTTTATCGTCAGCCATTCCCAGGCCCTGGTCTTGGCGTTCGTTGTCTTGGCGCAATCACTCGTGACAGACTTCATGCTCTCCGTGAAGCAGATGCTATTCTCCGTGAAGAATTTGATAACTACAAGCTCAACGAAAGAGTATGGCAGTATTTTATCGCTGTGCCTGATGTTAAGAGTGTTGGTGTTAAGGACGAAAGCCGTTATGAGGGCTGGCCAGCAATCATCCGTGCTGTTAACACAACAGATGCTATGAGTGCTACAATCGAAGAAATTCCTTACGAAGTACTCCATAAGATTACTTACAGAATCACACACGAAGTTGAAGGTATCAACCGTGTACTTTATGACCTCACTCCAAAGCCAATTGGCACTATTGAGTGGGAATAAGAAACGAAAAGTTCACAAAGCCTTATATATCAAGGGCACTGAAAAAGTCTACGCAATGCATAAATACTGCATAAAGCGTAGATTTTTTGGTATTTTATGGTATAATTTGATGCATTTGTAATTGATTTATACATAGCCAATTTTCATGAGCTTACCGACGCCTATTTAGAGGCCGCTGACATAAATCAAGACGGAT
>JAZSDZ010000158.1:0-5837 GCA_045531435.1 Candidatus Fimenecus sp. | reverse complement strand
GTCCTTCATAAGCTGATATTCCCATACACGCTGCTGCCAGAGAGGAACAATTGACTTTAATTCATCTGTTTCAAGTGCAGGATGTACATAAGTTTCTGTAATTCCTTCCGGAAGGTCGCACCAGATTTCAAGGATTCTCTTTTTATAATTTTCATAAGAATCAATTGGCATAACATCCCAATCAGGGAAAAGAAGGAAGTCAGGCATCAAAACATTGTATTGCTTTCCCCATTTCTTTGAAAGGAGAGTAGAAGCCTGATATGCGAAATATGGTGTGCCACGAGGACAAGTACGCTTGTCGTGACCGGTATACATACGGAAAGCATAACCATAGTCACCACAAACACGAAGTGTCAGTTTAAGAAGTGAAAATCTACCTGTAAGATGACCGTACAATGAGCCCATATGGTTGTCAACGTGAGATGGTTTCATACCCCATGCGTGAGCCAAATCAATCTGTGCTCTGATTTCCTTTTCGATTTCATCATACTTACCGTACTTGTCAGCATCTTCACCGGTATGCCACATATAACCTTCTTTGTCGTGAAGACTTGGACCGTTTGTGAGCGCCTTCCAACGATATGTTTCCCATTCAGCAGTTGTAGTAAGGTGAACACCGATTGCATACTGTGGATTTTCTATAGAAAAATCAACAGCTTCCTTTGCAGCTGGACAAGGCATCATGATAGTTGAAGATTTAAGTCTGCCTGATTTGAACAAATCAAAAATTGCTTCATTAGCACTATGGCACATGCCAAAGTCGTCAGCGTTTACTAAAAGATATTTTCCCATAACCCAATGCCTCCTATAAAGGTTGTAATATTTATTTCCAAATAATTATACTACAATGAATATTTGAAATCAAGGTTATTGCAAATAAAATATCTTGCAGAAAAATATAAATAATATATAATAGTCGTATAAAGGAGGTTTTTTTATGCAATATTTTATCGCGTTTCTTGAAGGGATAATAACATTCATTTCACCTTGTCTGTTGCCTATGATACCATTATATGTGTCATACTTTGCAGGTGGCAAGGAAAGAAACACAAGAAAGACAGTGAAAAATGCAACGGGATTCATTCTTGGATTTACAATTGTCTTTGTACTTATGGGTGCATTGGCGGGTACATTTGGTCAGTTATTGACGAAATACAAAACAATAGTTGACATTGTAACTGGACTTATTGTTGTTTTCTTTGGACTTAATTTCCTTGGTGTTTTTAAGCTAAACATTTTTAAAGGCTCGAAAAGTGCAAAAACAGAAAATCTTGGCTTTTTCTCGTCACTTGTGTTTGGTTTTGTATTTTCAATCGGCTGGACACCTTGCGTAGGTGCATTTTTAGGCTCGGCATTGATGCTTGCAGCAAGTCAGGGACATGTTGTTGAAGGAGTTGTAATGCTTTTGCTTTACTCATTAGGACTTGGAATTCCGTTTTTCATAAGTGCTATTCTTATTGACAAGCTTAGAGGGACCTTTGCATTTATCAAAAAGCACTACAAAGTAATTAATACAATTTGTGGCTTTTTGCTTGTAGTTGTAGGCGTGCTTATGGCAACAGGTCTTTTTGGTAAGTTTATAAATCTTATTTCGTAGGTGACCTAATATGAAAAAAACAGTTAAATGGCTTATAATTGCAGTTTTGCTTGTGGGACTTCTTGCAGGTGCAACCGCACTGTATAAAAAGTATAGCGAAGAATTTAATATGGATAATCAGGTTCAGAATGAAGAAAGCACAATTACAGGTGAACACGCTGATAATGTGCAGAGTAATGTTGCACCTGATTTTACAGTTACTGATATCAATGGAAATAAAGTGAAATTATCTGATTTCAAAGGTAAGCCTGTTGTGCTTAATTTCTGGGCAACCTGGTGTTACTACTGTAAGGTTGAAATGCCTGATTTTAACGAAGCATACAAGAAATATCCCGATGTTCAATTCCTTATGGTAAATGCAACGGGTACAAACGGAGAAACTGTTGAGTCAGCAAAAGCGTATATTGAGCAGGAAAAATTTGAATTTCCTGTTTTCTTCGATACTGAATACGCTGCATTAAGAACTTATGGTGTTTCAAACTTTCCAATGACAATTTTCATTGATGAAGAAGGAAATATTGTTTCAAGTCGTCTTGGTATGCTGACAAAAGAAGCACTTGAAACTGAACTTGAAAAGTTAACTGAATAAAAAAATTGTACTGTAAGAGTTCTTCGATTATTTTTTTACTTTAATTATGACTTATGTCTGCCCATAACTTCATATATGCAGATATAAATGTGCCATATGGTAAAAAGTTAATATTCAAGTCTTTATATATCTTTGTGCTTTCATAACTTGTGTCTGATTCAGGACTCAAAACAAACATAGGCACATTCATTTCATTAGCCTTTTTGCAGAATTTTATAAGCTTATCATTGGCAGTATTAAGAGTTGCACTGTGATAAGGCTTAAACAGTATTGCTTTTATATCTTTAAGAGAATATGAGTAATTATCAGCAGGTGCACTTGAAATAACAAGAATTTGTGAGTCTTCTGAATAGTTTACAAATCCATTACCTTTGCAGGAATATACACCATTTACTGTAAAACTTCCGTCATACTGTGCAAAAGGAATGTTATCAATACTATACACATTTGCATTAAGTTCACTGTGCAGAAGTATTTTTGACGGAATATGAATGTTAGTAATGTTTTCATCATCATTTTTATATGATACAAAAACACCCTTTGCAATTTTATTTCTTATAAACTCAACTGCACATTGAAAATTAGGATAACCGTTTGACCTTGTATCTTCCAACGGATAGTCAGCGGCAACAAAAATAATTGGAATTTTACAATCACCGAAAGCCATTTCAATGGCAGTTGAAGAATATTGAAGTGTATCGGACCCGTGAGTGACAATAATTCCGTCAAAATCTTTTGAAAGCTTTTTTGCGATTTCTTTCTGCAACAGATTAAGCTCTTTTGCTGAAAGATTTTCACTTAGAATACTGTAAGGTGAGCTTGTGTCAAAAACGATTTCACTATCATTTTCATAATTCTTAAGCAATACGTACTGCATTTTATTGTCAACACCGATAAAATCATTTTTTATGCAACTGCCGATTGTTCCACCTGTAAAAATAACTGCTATTTTCATGAATTTGTCCTCGTAAATTTATTGTATAATATATATACCATATTTTAAAGAATTTTTAAAGGTTATAATTTCATTATTTGTTCAATTTACATTTTTAATCTTTTGTGATATATTTATCTTTGGTGATATTATGTTTTTAAATGGTTTTCAGAAACTAACAATATTGGATTATCCGGGCAAGGTCGCTTGTATTGTATTTACACCGGGCTGTAATTTCCGCTGTCCTTTTTGTCACAATGCATCACTTGTTACTCATATTGATAAGGATACTTTTATTCAGGTGGACGAGGTGCTTGATTATTTGAAAAAAAGGCAAGGGCTTCTTGATGGTGTAGTTATAACCGGTGGTGAGCCACTTTTACAGGAAGGTATTGAAGATTTTATTGCAGAAATTAAGGTGTTAGGGTATGCAGTAAAGCTTGATACTAACGGCAGTTTCCCCGAAAAACTCATTTCCCTTGTTGAAAAGGGTCTTGTTGATTATGTTGCGATGGATATAAAAAACAGTAAGGCGAAATATGGCGAAACTATCGGCATTGATAATTTTGATATTGCACCAGTTGAGAAAAGTGTGGACTTTTTACTGCAAAATAAAGTGGATTATGAATTCAGAACAACCATTGTGAAAAAATTTCATACTCTTGATGATATACAAGATGTTGTGGTCTGGATTAAAGGCACACACAATTACTTTTTACAGAATTTTGTGGATTCAGGTGACCTTATAAAGCAAGGATTAGAGCCGGTTTCGGCACTTTTGCTCAAAGAAATGAAGGAAAAAGCAACAGAATTTATACCAACTGTAGAAATTCGAGGAATTTAAAAAAACACAATATATTGTGCAAAAACCTATTGACAATACACTATATATGTACTATAATAAATCTCGCTAACCAAAAAATGTGCGTAATGGGTAGCGGGATTTACCTTTAATGCACAGAAAAATTTTAATTTAATAGGAGGGCACAATATGTATAACGTAGTAAAAAGAGATGGCAAAATAGCATCTTTTGACCTTCAGAAGATTTCTGATGCTATTACACAGGCTTTTGACGCTTGTAACAAACAGTATAACGCAAACATTATCGATTTCCTCGCACTTAAAGTAACTGCAGAATTTGAGCCAAAAATTGAGGACCAGGCTATTTCAGTCGAAAACATTCAGGACAGTGTTGAATCTGTTCTCATCAAAGCAGGTTATGACGATGTTGCAAAGGCATACATCATCTATCGTCGTCAGAGAGAAAAGGTTCGTAACCTTAATGCAACAATGGTTGACTATAAGGCTATTATCGATAACTATCTTAACGTTAACGACTGGCGTGTAAAGGAAAACTCAACTGTTACTTATTCAGTAGGTGGTTTGATTCTTTCAAATTCAGGTGCTGTTACTGCTAACTATTGGCTTTCTGAAATTTATGATGATGAAATCGGCAATGCTCACAGAAATGCTGACATTCATATTCACGACCTCTCAATGCTGACAGGTTATTGTGCAGGTTGGTCACTTAAACAGTTAATTCAGGAAGGCCTTGGTGGTGTTCCAGGAAAAATCACATCTGCACCTGCAGCTCATCTTTCAACACTTTGTAATCAGATGGTCAACTTCCTTGGAATTATGCAGAATGAATGGGCAGGTGCTCAGGCTTTCTCATCCTTTGACACATATCTTGCACCATTCGTAAAGGTTGACAACCTTACATACAAAGAAGTAAAACAGTGCATCCAATCATTCATCTATGGTGTTAATACTCCTTCTCGTTGGGGCACACAGTCACCATTTACAAACATTACACTTGACTGGACAGTTCCAAATGACCTTGCTGAACTCAACTGTATCGTTGGTGGCAAGGAAATGGACTTCAAATACAAAGATTGTAAAAAAGAAATGGACATGGTTAACAAGGCATTCATCGAAGTTATGGTTGAAGGTGATGCTAATGGTCGTGGTTTTCAGTATCCGATTCCAACATATTCAATCACTCGTGACTTTGACTGGTCAGAAACAGAGAACAACAAGCTTCTCTTTGAAATGACAGCAAAATACGGTACACCATATTTCTCAAACTATATCAACAGTGATATGGAACCATCAGACGTTCGTTCAATGTGCTGTCGTCTTCGTCTTGACCTTCGTGAACTCCGTAAAAAGTCAGGTGGTTTCTTCGGTAGCGGTGAATCAACAGGTTCAGTTGGTGTTGTTACAATCAACTTACCAAGAATTGCTTACCTTGCAAAGGATGAAGCTGATTTCTATGCTCGTCTTGACAAGATGATGGATATTTCTGCTCGTTCACTTAAGGTTAAGCGTGATGTTATCACAAAGCTTCTTGATGCAGGACTTTATCCATATACAAAGAGATACCTTGGCACATTCAACAATCATTTCTCAACAATCGGTCTTGTTGGTATGAATGAAGTTGGTCTTAATGCAAAATGGCTTCAGGCTGATATGACAACAGAAAAGACACAGCAGTTTGCAAAAGATGTTCTTAATCATATGAGAGAAAGACTTTCTGACTATCAGGAACTTTACGGTGACCTTTATAACCTTGAAGCAACTCCTGCTGAGTCAACTGCATTCCGTCTTGCAAAGCACGACCTTAAATACTACCCAGACATTATTACAGCAGGTCGTGGCGAGGGTGAAACACCTTATTATACAAACAGTTCACATCTTCCTGTTGGTTATACAC
>JAZSDZ010000113.1:0-6004 GCA_045531435.1 Candidatus Fimenecus sp. | reverse complement strand
ATGTATCGAATGTTTTACCTGCACCTGAAATTGCCTGATATGTGCAAACAAGAACATCTTTAATACCAAACTTTGAAAGAGGGTAGAGTGCAGGAACATAGCTCTGAAGTGAGCAGTTAGATTTAACTGCAATAAAGCCACTCTTTGTGCCGAGTCTCTTTCTCTGAGCAGGAATAATCTTTGCATGGTCTGCATTAAGTTCAGGGACAATCATAGGAACATCAGGAGTATGTCTGTGAGCACTGTTATTTGAGATAACAGGACATTCAGCCTTTGCATAAGCCTCTTCAAGAGCCTTGATTTCGTCCTTTTTCATATCAACTGCACAGAACACAAAGTCAACCTGTGAAGCAATTTTTTCAATATCAGCAGTAGCATCCATAACAACAATGTCTTTCATAGTTTCTGGGATTTCTACATCCATACACCATTTAGCACCAACAGCGTCTGAATACTTTTTACCCGCTGAACGAGGACTTGCAGCAAGCACCTTTACATCAAACCAAGGATGATTATCTAAAAGAGTCATAAAACGCTGACCAACCATACCTGTTGCACCAATTACACCAACATTATACTTTTTCACTTGAAATTACCTCCAAATAATGATATTATATCTTTCGTTATAAAAAATCAGTAATGATTTTGCCATCATTACTGAATAAAAATACAAAGTATTACGGACCTATGTCATAATACGAAAGCACTCCATCAATAAATGATGACAGTCATATTACTGTTAATAATACAACCAGAATAAACAAACCCCAAGCCTTGTTTTTCTTCGGCAATAAACCCTTTCACATTTTATCAAAAACCCTTGGGAGTTTCAAAAATGCTACTGATTTTTATTGCGCCTCAATCGCGTATATAATAATACCACTATAAAGCATTGATGTCAAACATTTTTAATAATTTCTATGTTTTAACGGAGAAACCCTATGAAAAAATCTGATTTTTATTACGATTTACCTAAAGAATTGATTGCACAGACACCTATAGAGCCTCGTGACCATTCTAAAATGATGGTTTTATCGAGAAATGATAATACAATTGAACATAAACACTTCTATGATTTTATTGATTATTTATCTCCGGGAGACTGCCTTATTTTAAATAATACAAGAGTTCTTCCTGCAAGAATTTATGGTATAAAAAAAGAGACAGGTGCTATCGTTGAATTCTTGCTTTTAAATAATTTAGGTAACGATAAGTGGGAATGTATTACTGGTCCCGGAAAAAGAGCAAAAATCGATACAGAATTTACTTTTGGTAATGGTTTATTATCTTGTAAAATTGAAGATATACTTTATAATGGTAATCGTATTGCAAAATTCAGTTATAATGCAAGCAATATATATGAAGTTTTAGACAAAGTCGGCGAAATGCCTCTTCCACATTATATTACTGAAAAACTTGAGGATAAAGAACGATATCAGACTGTATATTCTAAAGAATTAGGCTCTGCAGCTGCTCCTACAGCAGGTCTTCATTTTACTGATGAAATAATGGAAAAAATTCAAGAAAAAGGTATTAAAATTGGTTATGTAACATTACATGTTGGTATTGGTACATTCAGACCTGTAAAAGCAGATAATATTGAAGACCACGAGATGCATTCTGAACACTATCATATTCCAAAAGAAACTGCTGATTTAATTAATGAAACAAAGAAAAATGGTGGCAGAGTTGTTGGTGTTGGCACAACTTGTTGTCGTACACTGGAAAGTGTAATGCAAAGTCAAGGTGAAATGAAGGAATTTGATGACTGGACAAGTATATTTATTTATCCCGGTTATAAATTCAAATGTATTGATGCATTATTAACCAATTTTCACTTACCTGAAAGCACACTTATAATGCTTGTTTCTGCATTATATGACAGAGAAAAAGTTTTAGAAGCATATAAAACCGCAGTAACTGAAAAATACAGATTTTTCAGCTTTGGTGACTGTATGTTTATATATTAAGGAGAATTTATGTACAAACTAATTAAGAAAAACGGAAATGCACGTAGAGGTGAATTTATTACTGTTCACGGTACAGTACAAACACCTGCATTTATGAATGTTGCAACACAAGGTGCAATTAAAGGCGGTGTTTCTGCATACGATCTTAAAGATATTGACTGTCAAGTACAATTATGCAATACTTATCATCTTCATTTAAGACCAACAGACACACTTGTAAAAGAAATGGGTGGTCTTCATAAATTTACAGGTTGGAATGGTCCAATTCTTACTGATAGTGGTGGATTTCAGGTTTTCTCACTTTCTGCACTTCGAAAAATCAAAGAAGAAGGCGTGTATTTTTCTTCACACATTGATGGTCATAAAATTTTTATGGGACCCGAAGAAAGTATGCAGATTCAGTCTAATCTTGGCTCAACAATAGCGATGGCATTTGATGAATGTGTTGAAAATCCCGCAAAATACGAATATTCAAAACAATCTTGTGAAAGAACAACAAGATGGCTTATTCGTTGTAAGGCAGAAATGGAAAGACTTAATTCATTACCTGATACAATCAACAAAAATCAATTGCTTTTTGGAATAAACCAAGGTTGTACCTTTGATGATTTGCGAATTGAACATATGAAAGAAATTGCTAAGCTTGACCTCGATGGTTATGCAATCGGTGGTCTTGCTGTCGGTGAACCGAAAGAAGATATGTATCGTATAATCTCTGCCGTTGAACCATATATGCCATCTGATAAAATTCGATATCTTATGGGCGTGGGGACACCTGGAAATATCCTTGAAGGCGTTAAAAGGGGAGTGGACCTTTTCGATTGTGTTATGCCTTCGAGAAACGCAAGACACGGTCACCTTTTTACAGATGCAGGAATTATAAACATTAATAATAAGAAATATGAAAAGGATAATTTACCTATTGACCCTACATGTAATTGTCCTACATGTCAAAGACATTCACGTGCATATATCAGACATCTTTTCAAAGCACAGGAAATTCTTGCTATGCGACTTTGCGTTATGCACAACTTGTATTTCTATAATAACTTAATGAGGAAAATAAGAGATGCATTAGATAGGGATTCATTTGATGAATTATATAACAAGTATGTTGATAGATTAGATACAAGAATATAAATTAATTTTTAAATTTTACTTGCAAATTATGTAATAGTTTTGTATAATTAATAAGTTATTATAAATTTCAATTTTGGAGGACATTAAAATGAATGAATTTTTAACTTTTGCAATGGTAAATGCACCATCAGCTGAAGGCGCTGAAGGAGCACAGGGTAGCTCAATGCCAATGATTATTATGATGGTTGTTCTTTTTGCTGCAATGTATTTCTTTACAATCAGACCACAGAAGAAACAGCAGAAAATGGAACAGGAAATCCGTGAAAATACTCAGATCGGTGATGAAATCACAACTATTGGTGGTATTTGTGGTAAAGTTGTTTCAGTTAAGGATGATACTATCGTTATTGAAACTGGTTCTGATAGAGTAAAAATCAAGTTTAAAAAATATGCTATTCAAACAAACCATACTGCTAATGAAAAGGTTCAGGCTGAGCGTGAAGCTGCAAGAGCTGCAATGCAGGAGAAGAAAGCAAATAAATCTAAGAAAAAAGATAAAGATGCTGAATAATTATCATAAATAAACATTTCCCCTCATATTCTTTATTGAATGTGAGGGGTTTTTCTATGTTAAAAAAATTTAATAAAAATATTACTCAATTATCATTACCATTGAAATTTATTTCAAGTATATTATTAACAACACTATTAAGTTCCGGTATTACAATTTTAATTACATTTATCTTTTCTTACTTTTTATCCAAAGCTGATAAAATGACAGAATATACAGTCATATACCTTATTTTTAGTACTATAATCGGTGGTTTTGTTTGTGGGTTTGTTGGAACAACAGTATTAAAATTTAAAGGAATTATTTCTGGATTAATTTGCAGTGTTCCTTATATTATTACAATTTTTTTAATGATGTTTATTTATTCTGATGGGAAACTAAATAGTTACTCATTTATTATGATTATAATAGTTTTAATTTCATCTTGTATTGGGGGTATTACAAAAGCTAATTTTAAAAGAAGAAAATAATTTATTAAGGATAAAGAATTATGACAAAAATTATTAATTTAAGAAAAAAACAACGAAAGAATTATAAACCAATAAACAAACACATTAATGCTCCAAAAATCAAATTTGAAAAGATTGAGATATCTAAAATACTAATATGTATTATATCGATTATAGCTATTATTCTTGGATGTATTATATATAAAAGATATAACAATAATATAGCAACTGAATTTTGCTCTGATTTTATTTTGAAATTAAAAAGTGAGTCATTTTTTGATATATTTTCATATCTAATTAAACTAGATTTATTATTTTTAGTTATTACATTTTTCATTGGTACAAGCTTAATAGGTGCACCACTAACAATTTTTCCTGTAATAATTAAAAGCTTTTTTATTGGATATTTTAACTCATTTATATACTGTGAATATGAATTAAAAGGAATATTATTTTCACTAATATTTATCTTTCCGTTGTTTACTATATTAACAACATCTTTGATATATTCTGTCAATGAAAGTTTTTATATGAGTAAATATGTCTTTTACAGATTATCAAATAAAAATACAGCCGATATTATTACAATCAAGCTGTATCTATTGAGATATTTATTTTTATTTGTTATTAGCTTTATTTCAATCCTTATAGATTCATTATTAATAACATTATTATCAAATCGATTTAGTTTAATTTGAATCTGATTTATTGATTTTAATTTGTGATAATGGATTTGATTCTGAAGCTTTCTTTAATTGCTCATCAACAATATGTGTGTATATTTCAGTAGTACCTAAGTTTTCGTGACCAAGAATATCTTTTAAAATAAGCACGTCAACATTACCGTGTTGATACATAAGTGTAGCTGCTGTATGTCTTAATTTATGCACAGAATAGCCTTCAAGTCCGCACTTTTCGAGTGTATCATAAACAATATGCTGTACTGTTTTGGGGCTGATACGCTTGTTACGATTGCTTAAAAATAACGCATTTCTATCACTTGACGCAACACCATCAACAGGTCTTACTGCCATATATTGAGCATATGCATCAAGACAAGCATCATTTAAATAAATGGTTCGTTCTTTATTACCTTTACCAGTAACTCTTAAAGTATGGTCATCACGAATGTCATTATAATTAAGACTTACAAGTTCAGATAATCGGAGCCCACAATTGAGGAAAAATACAAGAATACAGTAATCTCTTTCTTTGTGTTTACCATCAACTGATTTTAAAAGTTTTATACTCTCTTCAAGTGTAAGGTACTTGGGGAGAGATTTTTTTAATCTCGGAGAATCTAAAACCTCCATAGGATTACTATCAATTATATTTTTCTGTTTATCGAGATACTTAAAGAATGTTCTTAAACAAGAAACTTTTCTTGCTCTGGTAGCTTCCTGATTATCTCGTTCATTTTTACAGTAGGAGAGGAAAGCATAAGCATCATTTAAAGTAACGCTTCTTACAAATTCTTCATCAATATCAAGTATGTCAATTTCATCAAATTCAATAGAAGAGGGGACTAAGCCTCTGTAATACTTAAGGAATTTAAAGAAAAGTCGTAAATCGGAACTATACTCTTCAATTGTAAGTGTCGATTTGTTTTTAATAACATCAAGATAAACCAAAAAATCTTTAATAATAATGGGTAAACCAACAAAATTTATTTTTTTCATATTTTTTGACACCTCCGTGAAACTGTTTCACATAATATAATTTATTTATTACAATATATAATTTATATATAATATAAGTAGATATTATAAAAGTACAAAGATAGCAACACATAATAATAGAAGAAAAGCTGATTTAATATGATTAGCAGAATAGAAATTAATTAAAAGTTAATCAGCATAATTAAATAACTAATTATTTGACTGAATTGTAAATCTATTAACTAGAGAATCCAGAATCTTATTAAACTATAAATA
>JAZSDZ010000016.1:0-27147 GCA_045531435.1 Candidatus Fimenecus sp. | reverse complement strand
GAAAGCAGGTTGATGTTCTGAACATTTTTGCCTGGTGGCTGCACCTTGATTTCAATGTCACATTCAAGGACATTCATCTCGTCCTCAAGAACAAGCTCTGCCTTACCACCACCGAAGAGTTCGGCAAAGGTTTCACCGAATGCCACATTGATTTTCTGGAACTGTTCACGGAACTGAACACTCATCTTTGTTGTAAGGTCATCAATAAGTCTTATAAGCTCTGCCTTTGATTTTTCAACATCCCCGATTTGCTCTGACATAAATTCATATCTTTCGGAAACTTCCTTGTATTCATCAATAGCAGAAACATTTACTGAGCCTAATCCTCTGATTTCATTTTTGAGTGCTGAAAGACGGGTTCTTGCGTCACCGATGTTTTCAATAACGATTTCAAGGGCTGTTGCCTCACGTCTTGTCAACTGATACTCATCATAGAGTTTAGCATTATACTCCTCATACTCGTTGAGCATTGTAGCCTTTCGTTCTTCAAGACGAGCAAGTTCACCGCTGATTCTTTCTCTTTCAGAACTCTTTTCTTTTTCAAGATTACGAAGGTCTGTGTTTTCCTTTTCAAGCTGTGTACGGGCTTCAAGCAATTCTTCAACATCTGTCTTTGCATCGCCACATTGTTTGCGAAGTTCTTCAGCAGATTTACGCAAGCTTTCAATATCATTTGTAAGCCAGATATTCTTATTTTTAAATGCTTCGATTTCATTATCAAGCTCTTCCAGACGGTCAGAATGTGAGCCTTTAAGAATATTAAGACGACGAATATTATCGTCAGCAGATTCAATATCCTTCTGGAAACTTAAAATATCAAGACGAATCTGTTCAGCCTTCTGTGAAAGCTCTTCACGAACTGCAGCAAGACTTTCTCTGTCACCGCTGACTGCTTCAAGGCTCTTTTCCTTGTCGGCAATTTCAGATGTAAGTTCTTCAACTCGTACCTTTGCAGTAACACTGTCTTCCTTTATTTTTTCAATTCTTTCTGTAAGTATTCTTTCTTCCTCGATAAGCTCACCAACGCCACTTGAAGATGTTTCATACTGCTGGGCAGCAAGATTATATTCACCCTCAAGACGAATTTTTTCTTCGTTAGCAGAAAGTATATCACCTTCAATACCATTAAGGTCAGCAACGGCAGAAGCCAAATCCTCACCAAGCATTTTTGCTTGAATTAAAAGACTTTCTTTCTTGCTTTCAAGGTCCTTTACACTTGCAGTAAGCTTTTCTATTTCGTTGGCACGGCTGAGCATTCCGACACCTTGTGCCTTACTACCACCGGTCATTGAACCGCCGGCATTGATAACCTGACCATCAAGTGTAACAATCTTAAATCTGTTCTTGTATTTCTTTGCCATAGAAATTGCAGAATCCATATCCTCACAGACAACAGTCTTACCGAGAAGATTTTCGATAATATCTCTATACTGTCCGTCAGTAGCTACAAGTTCAGACGCAATATTTACATAGCCATAGCAATCGTCAAGGTCACTGTCATCAAGGCGTCTTGACTTAATTGCTGTGAGTGGTAAGAATGTTGCACGACCGCCGTGAGATTCTTTAAGAAAAGCGATAGCCTTTTTCGCATCGTTTTCATTATCAACAACAACATTCTGTAATGCAACACCAAGAGCAGTTTCAACTGCTACTGAATATTTATCCTTAACCGTAATAAGCTGTGAAAGTGGTCCGTGAATACCTTTCAATGCTCCACGCTTACTTTCCTTCATAACACTACGGACAGAGCCGTGATAACCCTCCATATTCTTTTCAAGGTCATCAAGAATTCTTATTCTTTCATTCTTACGGTCAATTTCACTTTGAAGAGTGTTGATTTCGGTCTTTACTTTTTCACTCTTTTCAGTTCTTGTCTGCACCTTGATTTTGTAACCCTCAACTGCATTTTTATACTCGTTGATTTTTTCGATACATTCATCAAGTGCAGCCTTAGTCTCATTTTTCTTTTCTTCAAGTGCTAAAACAGTTTCTTTACGATTACCTAAAATTTCGTCAATTGCAGTAATTCTTGTTTTAATTTCTTCAATCTGTGAATTTGCTGTTTCACTTATAACACGATTATCAGCAAGACTTACTGTGAGAAGTGAAATTTCCTTTGCAAGTTCAGCAGCAACTGTTGCGAATTCGTTGTTTTCAACCTGCAACTTTTCGATTTCAGCAATCTGTTCTTCAAGTTTCTTGTTGGCTGTTTCAAGACCTTCCATAGACTTTTGTTTCTGCTCTTCAGTTTCCTTTACCTGAGCATCAATGTCTGCATCATCCTGATTTGCCAACAATTTATCCTTTTCGAGTCTTTCAATAGACTCGTTGTTATGTAAAATTGAGTTTTCGTAAACCTTTGCCTGTGCTTCAAGCTCGGCAGCCTGTTCTTCGAAATGAGATGTTGATGAACGGACTTCTTCAATCTTCACATTGATTTCGTGATTCTTTTCGATAATGCTGTTCATCTTCTGCTCAATTTCTTCAAGCTGGCGCTGTGCATCCTTATACTGAACAGAAGCAATATCGATTTTTCTGTCCTGTTCCTTTAATTTTTCCTGAGTTTTTTCAAGATTATAAAGCCAGATACCTATTTCAAGATTTTTTCTTTCTTCAGCAAGAACTAAAAACTTCTGTGCCTTTTCACTCTGAATTTTTAATGGTCCTACACGACTTTCAAGCTCTGACAAAATATCTCTTAATCGGACAAGATTTTCCTCAGCCTGTGAAAGTCTTTTAAGTGCATCGTGTCTTTTATAACGGAAGTGAGAGATACCTGCTGCTTCTTCAAACATTTCACGGCGTTCACCTGATTTTGAAGAAATAAGCTCAGCAATCTTACCCTGACTGACCATCGAATATCCGTCGCGACCAAGACCTGTATCCATAAAAAGCTCATTAATGTCACGAAGTCTTACGCTTTCACCATTAATTTTATATTCACTGTCACCACTACGATAAAATCGTCTTGTAATGCTTACTTCATCGCTATCTTTTCCAAGTGTTCTGTCAGTATTATCAAGACAAAGTGTAACCTCGGCAAAGCCTGTTGCTTTACGGAACTTTGTACCACTGAAAATAACATCTTCCATTTTAGAGCCACGAAGACTCTTTGTTGACTGTTCACCAAGAACCCAACGGACAGCATCAGAAATATTGCTTTTTCCACTACCGTTAGGACCAACAACTCCTGTTATTCCTTTATTAAATTGAAGTACTGTTTTTTCCGGACAGGACTTAAAGCCCTGCATTGTAATTGATTTTAAAATCATTTATTTTCTACAACCTTAACTTCAAATTCTTCTAAATTTTCATTACCTTTTATTATACAATGAAATCCTTGATTTTTCAATGCTTTTTCGTTTCTTTTCTGTTGCCCTTTTGCCTTTGATAAGGCTTTTTCATTGACAAAAACAGTATAAGTGCCCTTTTTGTCTTTTTTCTCTAATTTTTGCAGGATTTTACGGAGATATATGCACCCTTCACAAAGTTCACGGAATGCAGGATGATAAGCACCACCAATCATATCACTTTCAACTGTTTCACTACTGTGAAGTCCTAATTTTATGACCCTGATATTATTCTCGTTGAACATCTGCAGAAGGTCAGCACAAAATGGTGCAGATTCCTCTGCCGTAGGTGCATTGTATTCACCCACTTCCTGCAAATAACCTAAATGAGTATTTTTGAGAACTACTGTGGGATAAATCCGTACCGTGTCAGGCTTTAATTTTATGATTTCCTTCGCTGTGTATAAATCTTTACTGAAATCACTTCTGTAAAGACCTGTCATCATCTGTAATCCCAATTCAAAACCATATTGCTTTATGAGTGCAGATGTCCGTCTTACATCATCTGCCGTATGACCTCTGCGATTAGCAGAAAGCACATCGTCATCCATACTCTGAGCACCTAATTCAATGGCAGTTACGCCATAACCTTTAAGGACAGTAAGCACCTCGTTATCAATACAATCGGGTCTTGTTGACACCCTAATTCCCTTAAATCCGAGGGTATCTAAAAAATGCTTTGCGGCGGTTAAAAGAGAACACATATATTCCCTTTCAATCGCCGTAAAACTACCACCGAAAAATGCTATTTCCGTATTTTTCGGATTCACATTATATTCAATTGCCGTTTCTACTGCTTTTGTCACATCATCAGGTGTTGCAGACACAGTTTGTCCGCTTATTGCCCTTTGATTACAGAAACTGCAGTCGTTAGGACAGCCCTTATGTGGAACAAAAATGCTTATATTAGAATGGCTCATAATCCCATTAACTCCAAAGCAGATTTTGCTGCTTCCTGCTCGGCTTTTTTCTTGCTGCTGCCTACACCTTTTCCGATTACATTACTATTCATATGAATTTCCACAACAAATTTCTTGTCGTGGTCAGGTCCGCTTTCGCCAACTACAACATACTCAAATTTTTCAGTAGGATTCTGCTGTAAAACCTCCTGTAATGTACTTTTGTAATCCTTGAAAACAGGTGTTTCTTCTGATGAAATTTCAATAAATGGAAGAACAAATTTCTTTGCTTCTTCAACTCCACCGTCAAGGTAGATAGCCGCAATCAATGCTTCAAAAGCATCTGACACAACTGACGGACGATGCCTTCCACCTGTATGCTCTTCACCTTTTCCTAAAAGAATCATATCACCCAGCTGAATTTTTTCTGCATATTCAAAAAGTGTTTTCTCACAAACTGCATACGCGCGTTTTTTTGTGAGTTCACCTTCCTGTTTGTTTTTGTAATGCTCAAAAAGGTACTCTGCAGTAATAAATCCTAAAACTGAGTCACCTAAAAATTCAAGTCTTTCGTTGTCAAGTCCTGTACCCTTTTCGTTGGCGTAGGATGAATGAGTCAATGCTCTTTTAAGCAAAGCCTTGTCTTTAAATTCATATCCGATTTTCTTTTCAAAATCAGTCATTTTCGTCACCTAAATTGTTATTATTTGCAAATTCTTTAAGAGAGTTCATACCCCTCTGGGCTAACTGCATATATCTCTCTTGCTTATCTCTGATTTTCTCATCCAAAGGTGGTAAAACACCAAAATTTGCACCCATTGGCTGAAAATTCTTAACAGACTCGTCACTTATGTATCGGCTTAAAGCACCAATCATTGTGTCCTGTGGTAAAACAACAGTTTCATCACCTTTAAGTCGTCGTGCAAGGTTAATTCCTGCCATCATACCACTTGCAGCAGATTCCATATACCCTTCAACACCTGTAATCTGTCCACCGAAGAAAATAAACGGATTACTTCTTAAACTGTAATCGCCGTTAAGAAGTCGTGGAGAATCAATAAATGTGTTTCTATGCATAACACCATATCTTAAAAATTCGGCATTTTTAAGGGCAGGGAACATACTGAAAACTCGTTTTTGCTCCGGGAATTTAAGATTCGTCTGGAATCCCACAAGGTTGTACATTGTACCATCTTTATTTTCCTTGCGAAGCTGAAGATTTGCCCAAGGTCTGTGTCCTGTGCGAGGGTCAGTAAGTCCCACAGGCTTGAGTGGACCATATCTCATAGTATCCTTACCACGGGATGCCAGAACCTCAATAGGCATACAGCCTTCATAAACATCTTTTCGTTTATCAAAAGAGTGAACATCGGCACTTTCTGCGTTTATAATTGCATCATAAAATGCTTCATATTCCTCTTTATTCATAGGGCAGTTAATATAGTCAGCCTCACCACCACGGTCATATCGTGACTGAGTGAAAGCACATTCCATATCAATGCTTTCAGCACTAACAATAGGTGCTGCCGCATCATAGAAAGAAAGTCCGTTACCACACATCTGACGGATAGTTTCAGAAAGTGAGTCACTCGCCAACGGACCTGCACAAATAACTGTACCGTCATACCCCTGTGGAAGCTCAACGACTTCCTTTTCGATAATATTTATATTTTCATCATTTCTGATTTTTTCAGTAATAATCTCTGAAAACAGAAGACGGTCAACTGCAAGTGCACCACCTGCCTCAACCCTACACTCATATGCAGTTTCGACACAAATTGAGCCTAAATACGCCATTTCGTGCTTCAGAAGTCCTGCTGCAGAATTAAGTCTTTCTGCCTTTAAGGAATTTGAGCAGACAAGCTCGGCAAAAGTATCAAGCTTATGAGCAGGAGATTTTTTATGTGGTTTCATTTCATACAAGTCAACCGTTATCCCATTTCGTGAAAGAGCCTTCGCACATTCAACACCTGCAAGGCCACCACCAATAACAGCTACTCTCATTCTTCTTTAGCCTTTCTTTTACGCTCTGCCTTTTTCTCAAAGCCACAGCCTTCATCAAGACAAGCCACAATTCCACCTTTTCTCTTGAAAAGTGACTTACCACACTGTGGACAAAGGTCATCAGTTGGCTTATCCCAAGTCATAAAGTTACATTCAGGATAATTTCCGCAACCATAGAAAGCGTAGCCCTTCTTTGATTTCTTTTCAATAACCTTACCGCCACAAATAGGGCAGGTTGCCTTTGTTTCAACTACTAATGGCTTTGTATTTTTACATTCAGGATATCCCGGACAAGCAAGGAATTTACCGAAACGACCTGACTTAACAACCATATTTCTGCCACATTTTTCGCATTTGATGTCAGTTTCATCTTCCTTGAGTTTAATCTTCTGGCCCTGCATTTCTGCCTTTGCCTTGTCAACAGTTGCAACAAAGTCATCATAAAACTCGTGAAGCATTTTTATATAGTCGATTTCACCGCTTTCAACCATATCAAGCTGCGATTCCATGCCTGCTGTAAATTTTACATTAACAATTTTTGCAAATTTATCTTTAAGAAGTGATGTTATTGCCTCACCTAATTCAGTTGGTTTTAACTGCTTCTGCTCACGGACAACATATTCTCTCTGTGTAATTGTTGAAATAATTGATGCATAAGTTGATGGACGACCAACACCGGTTTCTTCAAGTGCTTTGATAAGAGATGCTTCTGTGTATCTTGCCGGTGGCTGTGTGAAGTGCTGATTTCCAATCAACTCTTTCATTTTAATTGCATCACCTTCATTGATTTTAGGAAGCTTTCCTTCTTCTTCCTCATCTTCATCAGAGCCTGTTTCATAAAGGCATGTGTAACCGTCAAAACGAACTGAATATCCGTTTGCAACAAATGTTACAAACTTACCGTTTGCCTTGTCCTGCTCGTTTGCACCTGTGATTTCTGCCTTAACTGTATCCTGAACACAGTTTGCCATCAAGGAAGCCACAAATCGTTTCCAGATAAGATTATAAAGCTTATACTGGTCATTAGTAAGGCTTGATTTTGCTATTTCAGGAGTAATATCCATCATGGTAGGACGGATTGCTTCGTGACCATCCTGAGCATTAGCCTTTGTCTTGAAATATCTTGGTTTTTCAGGAAGATATTCTTCACCATAGGTGTTTTTGATATATTCGTTTGCTGCTGCTCTTGATTCTTCAGAAATACGAAGAGAGTCAGTTCTCATATAAGTGATAAGACCCACTGAGCCAAAGCCCGTAATCTCAACGCCTTCATAAAGTTCCTGAGCAACCTTCATTGTTTTTCTTGCCTGAAAATTAAGCTTACGGGATGCTTCCTGTTGCATTGTTGAAGTTGTGAACGGAGGTGCAGGTTGACGACGGCGAACACCTTTTTTAACTGAATTTGCAGTATATTCTGCACCCTCAAGACGAGCAAGGTACATATCACTCTGCTCTTTATTCGTAATCTTCACCTTGCCTGTTTCATCACCTGTAAACTGTGCTTTGAAAGCCTTTTTTGATGATGGTGCAAGCATTTTTGCATCAAGAGTCCAGTATTCTTCAGGATTAAATGCTCTGATTTCATTTTCACGGTCAACAACAAGTCTTACTGCAACTGACTGAACTCGTCCTGCAGAAAGACCGCGACGGATTTTTTGTGAAATGAACGGACTGAGTGTATAACCAACAAGTCTGTCAAGGATACGACGAGCTTGTTGTGAGTTTACTAAATCCAAGTCGATTTTTTCAGGGTGCTCTATTCCCTTCACAACGCTTGTCTTATTAATTTCGTTGAATTTCACACGATTATTATCGTTCATATCAAGTTCAAGAAGTGTTGCAAGATGCCATGAAATAGCCTCTCCCTCACGGTCAGGGTCGGCTGCGAGAATAACTGCTTCTGACTTATTCGCAAGTTCTTTAAGTTCCTTGACTAATTTTTCTTTACCTTTGATAACAGCATATTTAGGTGCAAAATCATTTTTTACATCAACACTTAATTTTGCAGCTGGTAAATCACGGATGTGCCCCTTTGAAGACACAACTGTGTAGTCCTTACCTAAATATTTTTGAATGCTTTTTGCCTTTGAAGGCGACTCAACAATAACAAGTTTTGACATATATCATCATCCTAAATTAAATTCTTTAATTAACTTTATATCTTCTGCCACTTAATTGCTCCACAAGACCATAAATCTCAAGCTCAGTTACTGCTGACAGAATTTTATCTGTACTGAGTCCGCAGCCATTGATTATTTCATCAATATGCTTTGGTTCTGTGTCTAAAAAATCATAGACCCTTTGAGCCGTATCTGTCAAGTAAGTGGGAGCATCTTTTTTAACGCTCACTTCTTTTTGAGGTTGTTTTTTTTGTTCAACAACCTGTAGCTTTTTATTTTCTTGTTGTTTTGTGAGATATTTCTGAGTTCTTCTCAATATCTCATCATTTGGAAATGGTTTTATATTGCCCAATTTTTCAAAAAATCTTGAATAATATGATTCAAGAACATCGTTTGGTGAAAAAACAGGTGTCGCACCGTTACGGATAAGGTTATTTGTACCTAAAAAGGATGAGCTTACCAAGTCACCCGGCACAGCAAAAACATCCTTACCCTGCTCAAGTGCAAGTCTTGCAGTTATAAGTGAGCCACTTCTCTCACTTGCCTCAACAACCACTGTACCAAGAGAAATTCCTGAAATAATTCTGTTTCTCAAGGGAAAAGTTGTTTTGTTTGCAGGTGCATACGGTGGGAACTCCGTTATCAATGCACCATTGTTCACGATTTCTCGTCTTAATGGCTCATTTTCCATAAGGTAATTTGTGCCAAGACCACAGCCCAATACACAGATTGTAGTGCCGTTTTCATCAAGCGCTCCTTTATGGGCGGCGCTGTCAATTCCCAACGCACCACCTGACACTATTGTGAAACCTGTTTCAGCCATAGTCGACGACAAAGCACGAGCCACACATTGTCCGTAATCCGATGCTTTTCTTGCGCCCACAATGGAAATGCATAATTCGTTTGTCAACACAGTTTCGTCACCGTCAACATACAGCACCAACGGCAGATTCTGTAACTGCAACAGCTGTGCAGGATAATATTCACTTGATGGAGTGACAATTTTCCAACCTTTTTGCTTTACAGTATCATATATTTTTTGAGCATCTTCTAAGGAATATGCCTTAAGTTTTTCCAGCTGACGCTTTGTAATTACATCAAGAGAAAAAATTTCATTGAAGCTTGAAGCATAAATCTCGTATGGATTCCACTCATAATATGAAATCAAATCAAGACAACCGGCACCTGCACCCAAGCCACAAGCCATCCAAATCCAATACAAATCGTAATTCATCTTGCCATTTCCCACATAATTATAGATGCAGCAGCATTGGCATTCAACGACTCTGCTCTGCCATCCATTTTTATAGTGATTCTGTCACTACATTTTTCTATAATTTCCTTTGAAACACCATTACCCTCGTTGCCGATTATACACATGGCACCATTTTTAAAATCAACTGTTGTAACACTTTTTGCATCCCTGTCAGGGACTGTTGCATAGACATCAAGCCCTAAATTTTTACACTTTTCGACTTCATTCTCCAAATCTTTACAAATACAGACAGGAAGTCTGAAAAGTGCACCCATAGATGCTCTCAATGCTTTAGGATTATAAATATCACAACCGCCAAAAATCACCATTCCGTCAAGTCCGAGTGCTTCAGCAGTACGGGAAATCGCACCTAAATTGTCAGGATTCTGAACGGTATCAAGGGCAATATATTTCTTACCTTTTTCATACTCAAAACTATTCTGTTTCATTTTTACAGTACAAACTACACCTTGTGGTGTTACAGTATCGCTTATGTTTTTCAGCACATCAGCACTTACACCGTAAAAGTTTTTACAACCATTTTTCAAGGTGGTAATCTCATCACTGTACTTTTCAGTACAGTTTTCAGTACAAAAAACGGTTTCTATTTCACAACCACTCAAAAGGGCATCACAACAAAGACGGACACCTTCCACTACGAAAAGTCCGCTGTTTTTTCTGTCCTTTGATGATGTGAGAAGTGATTTTACTTCTTTAATTTTCGGGTTATTTTTTGCATTTATTACAATATCAAACATAATTTATAAAACGGAAAAACCACGCGCGAGAATTTTTCTCGGCGTGGTTAAATCATTATTTAAGAGCTTCTTTTGCTTTTTCTGTGAGAGCTGTGAATGCTGCTGGGTCAGCAATAGCAATCTCTGAAAGCATCTTTCTGTTAAGGTCAATACCAGCCTTTTTAAGACCGTTGATGAATGTTGAGTAGTTCATACCGTTCATCTTACAAGCAGCTGAAATTCTTGTAATCCAGAGCTTTCTGAAATCACGTTTCTTCTGCTTTCTGCCGATGTATGCATAGTTACCACTCTTCATAACTGCCTGCTTAGCAGTTCTGAAAAGTTTGCTCTTTGAACCATAGTAGCCCTTAGCAAGCTTTAATACTTTATTTCTTCTTTTGCGAGTCATCATCGCACCTTTAACACGTGCCATTTCTCTTTACCTCCGATTGAATAGATACATTTGTGCGTTTTCACGCTTCGATTATTTATAAGGAATAAGACGCTTAATCTGTGCTGTATTTGTCTTATCAGCAACAGCTGTCTGACGAAGTCCTCTTTTTCTCTTTGTGCTCTTCTTTGTCAAGATGTGAGACTTGTTAGCGTGTGCTCTGATTGGCTTGCCATTCTTTGAAAGCTTGAATCTTTTCTTTGCTCCGCTATGTGTTTTAATCTTTGGCATAATAATATCCTCCTAATTATAAATTCCTGTTTTACTTTGTACCCTTTGGGGACAAGAACATAAGCATCTGACGACCTTCAAGTTTTGCAGGTTTGTCAACTGTGCCTAACTCCTCAACAGCAGCTGCAAAGCGTTCCATAATACCATTACCGAGATGAGTGTGAGCCATTTCACGACCTCTGAAACGGATTGAAACCTTTACTTTGTTACCTGACTTGAGGAACTTGAGAGCATGATTTACCTTTGTATCAAAGTCATGCGTATCAATGTTGACAGAAAGTCTGATTTCTTTAGTTTCAATAACCTTCTGATTTTTCTTAGCTTCCTTTTCTTTCTTTGCCTTATCAAAACAATACTTACCATAGTCCATAATCTTACAAACAGGTGGTTGAGCGTTAGGGGCAATTTTTACAAGGTCAAGACTGCGTTTTTCAGCCTCTTTAAAAGCATCTTTAGCTGACATAATGCCAAGCTGTTCACCGTTGTCAGTAATAACTCTGACTTCCTTGTCACGGATTTCTTCATTGATTTGCAATTCTTTAGTACTGATAAATAAACACCTCTTTTTGAAAATTAAAAAGTGGACAGAGAAATTCTGTCCACCACAATACAAATCAATCTTTTGATAAAAGAAAATGTATTGACCATTCAGCCCGATTACCGAAAGGTGAGAACAAAATTTAACTGCTCTACTTTATTTTGCTTAGTTATTATAACACAATTTATCCTTTTGTCAACAGTTTTTTTGAATTTGTTCCCCTTATTTTCAAACAATAAATCGGAGTTTATAGAGATAAGCGCAAAATGCAAAACGCAGAATAAATGAACAATCGCGTTGTGTCAGGCTTCCACACCTGCGTTGTCATAAAATATAGCACTATAATAGAAATGTCATTCTGAGGACTGATAACAACGAAGAATCTCTATTGGTTGACATACCGCCTCGGTAGAGATTCTTCGCGACCTTCAGAATGACCTACCGAACACAATTTTATGCATTCAAACATAAACACTATAACATTCTCCTTGAATGACTCTTACAATGTTTCATTCATTACAAGCATGAAACTATACTAAAATTCCTTAAAAACATTCTATAAAGGCATAGAGAGCAATTTTACAGCATATTGAACAGACTTTTACAACTCATAAAGCAAAAAATAACGCAGACTGTATTTCAAGTCTGCGTAAAATTTTATTTAATCTGATAAAATCATTCAATGACTTCAACGATTACCTCATCTTCTTCGTCCTTTTTGCGCTTAAAGAAGAGAAGTATTATGAAGAAGAACATAAATCCTGAAATAACTATGAGTGGGAGTGGATTTCTTATGATTCTGTCAACAGAAGTGTTAGGAATATCAGCATCCGGAGCAATTTCTCCCGGTTTGTCTGTATCGATTATACCACCATCGTTGTCTAAATCTCCGTTTTCACTACCATCATATTCGTCGTTCCAGTCCTGCTCACCGTCAGGGAGACCGTCATTATCGTCGTCATCGTCTTCTCTGTCAGGGATTCCATCACCATCTGTATCACGGTCAGGATGGTCAGGGTCATCCTTATCAGGGATTCCGTCATTATCGTCGTCCGGGTCATCCTTATCGGGAATGCCATCGTTGTCATCGTCAGGGTCAACCCTGTCAGGAGTTCCGTCACCATCTGTATCACGGTCAGGATGATTTGGGTCGTCCTTATCAGGAATGCCGTCGTTGTCATCATCCGGGTCATTCTTATCAGGGATTCCGTCATTATCGTCGTCCGGGTCATCCTTGTCAGGAATACCGTCGTCATCACCGTCGTGATTTGGATGGTCAGGGTCGTCCTCATCAGGAATACCATCGTTATCATCGTCCGGGTCATATTCAGGGTCGTTGCCTGGGTCGTCTGGATCATCTGGATCGTCTGGATCATCCGGATCGTCTGGATCATCCGGATCGTCTGGATCATCCGGATCGTCTGGATCATCCGGATCGTCTGGATCATCCGGGTCGTCTGGATCATCTGGATCATCTGGATCATCTGGATCATCTGGATCATCTGGATCGTCTGGATCGTCTGGATCGTCTGGACCATCTGGATCGTCTGGATCATCTGGATCATCTGGGTCGTCTGGATCATCCGGGTCAGGGTCTGTATTATCAGGGTCCTGGTCTGGAATTCCGTCACCATTATTATCGATAATGTAGAAATCAAGGTCAATTAATTTTGTTCCATATGGCACCATAACAACCTGAGTCCCGTCAGCAGCAATTCTGATTGTAACTTCATCAACATCTGCAAATTCAATTACAAATGTAATGTTTGCAAGAACTTCGCCATCCTTTGATATTGTTACAACATGTCTACCTTCTGAAATGTTTTCAAGATAGTAGTCACCATCTTTATTTGTTACTGTGGTCATACCACCCAAATCGAAACTCATTTCTGCATCAGGCAACTCCTTGTTACCTAAATAAACAGTACCTGACATTGAAACATTTCCGCATTCATCATCAGGGTCATCAGCGCATTTCTGGAATGTGAATTTTACACGAACATCCTTTGTGATGTTTGTTATCTTAACATTACCATCTCTGTAGTATGAAGTAACATCTACGCCATCAATAGTAATCTGTTCAAGATGATATCCGTTTTCCACTATTGCACTAAGGTTGATTTCACCAAATCTCTGAACTTTTATACGTGTACCATCAGGGCAAACTTTTCCGTCGTGAAGGACAGTACCGCCTTCATTATAGATGATTGTTACAGTATGTTCATAAGGAACTTCCGTAGTAAGCTTAGTCGCAAAAGACGGAATACACATTACGAACATCACCACAAGTGCCATAACTATACTTAATGCTTTTTTCAATGAAATCCACCTCCTAAATAAATCTTATTTTAATCTATACGGAGATAGATTACACTACTGGAGCAACATAAGTTACTGTATATGTAAGAGTACCTTCGTATTTACCAACAGGTTTACCTGCAAAATCCTGAATCTGAACAGTAACATTCTGCTGGTCCACCTGTCCCGGTGCTGTTGTGTTCGCAGGGTTTACAGCGCCAAATTCAACCTCATCGCCACCTGAAACTGTAAATGTAAGTGTTTCAGTTGTACCTGTCGCCTTCATAACACCATTTTCATCAGCTGCTGCAGAAACCTTAAGTTTTGCACCAATAAGTAGCTGAGATTCGACATAATATGTCATAGCCTGTGGTGTTGTGTCGTTCCAATCAACATTGATTCCTGCAGGAATTGTAACCTTGTATTCCCAATCAGTGTCATCATATGTTGTAAGAACATCAACTGAAGAAGTCTGCGCACCATTTACATCAGCAACTGGGTTTTCTTTCTCAATATATTGAGTTGTATCCTCTGCATACACAGGAACTGTAACAGCCATCATCATAACAAGTGCCATAATGATTGCAATTATTTTTTTCATATATAATTACTCCTTTGAGTAACTGAAAAATCCAAAAAATTAAACGATTTCAGCTGTGAATGTAAGAGTGTCTGAATATGTATCAACAGGAACTGTTGCCCACTTAGCCATTGATGTGTCGATTGTAACTGTATCAGCTTCGTCAACTACAACTTCAGCTGTTGCTGTGTATTCTTTGTCTGTGATAGCGTAATCAAGAACAGCGTTACTACCTTCTTTTGTCATAAGGTAAGCTGCATCAGCGTCAGCAACTGAAACCTTAACAAGGTCGCCTGTTGCAAGCTGGCTGTTGATTGTGTATTCAATGTTTGTAGATGTTGCTTCCCAGTAAATCTGCTGAGTTGCTGGAATAGTAACTGTGTACCAAGTTGGGTCTGAACCGTCTTCTTTTGTTGTTAATGTGTTAATAATTGTGTCTGAACCTGTGTTTGAACCGCCTTCAACTGCTGCGAAAGCAGGAACTGCGATAGCCATCATCATAACGAGTGCCATAGCAATAGCAATAATCTTTTTCATAGTTTATTTCTCCTTAAAATTTATACCAGCTCTGCTGTGAATGTTAATGTACCACTATATTTATCAATTGATGCACTGTTCCAAATATTTTCCGGAATGTTAACCTTTACTGCTGATTTTTCCGGATTGGATGGAAGCACGACTGACTTTGTAGTGGTGTATGTTGTATCACTTAAAGAATATTTAAGTGTTGCAGTCTGTGCTGTGTTTGTCATTGTACCGTTATCAGCTGATGTAGCTGTAACCTTTACAAGTCTTCCTGTACGAAGCTGACAGAATATTGAGTATTCAACATCTGAAATTTCATTTCCCCAAGGAATGTTCACTTCAGCAGGAATTGTAACTGTGTATGTGCCTTCGCCCATATCCTTAATACCATCGACGATAACATCTGTGTAGTTTCCTGATGTGCCGTCTGCATATTGAGTTTTAGCGCATGCAGGAACACAAACTGCACAAATCATTACAAAAGCAAGAGCCAATGAAAGAATTTTCTTCATATTAAGCCCTCATTTTAAAGTAAAATTAAGCGTCAACTACTTCTGATGTGAAAGAAATCTGTCCTTCATATACATCGTAAGGAACTACTGTCCAAGCATCAGCAGCGATTGTGATGTTGAAAGCATGAGCTTCATCATTAACAACTTCGTCATCTGAAATACCATCTGTAGCATCAGTTGCTGTGAATGGAATTACATTGTTTGCAGCACTTGTAAGGTCAACTGACTTTGCAAGAGTAACCTTAACTCTCTTACCAGTAACAAGCTGGCTTGTGATTGAATACTGGTCTGAACCATCGTTACCCCATGTAAGGTTAACTGTTGCAGGAATTGTAACTGTGTATGTACCGTCGCCCATGCCTGTGCTACCGTCAACGATAACTGTTGTGTTACCAGCATTAGCTGCTGAGTTTAATTCACCTGCAAATGCAGGAACTGCGATAGCCATTGTCATAACAAGAGCCATCATAATAGCGATAATCTTTTTCATAATTGTATCTCCTTAATCAGTTTAGGATTTAATTATGCAGCTGTGTAAACAACTGTATATGTAACTGTACCTGTGTATTCAGCAGGAACTGCTGCATCGTACTGTGCCTGTGGGATAGCGATTGTGATATTTGTGTCAGGACCTGCACCGTCGTTGATTTCAGTAAATTCTTTTGCATCAATACCACCAGCAAGAGTATATGTAAGAGAATATGCTGTTGCTGTTGTGCTTGTCATAAGAGCATTGTTGTCAGCTGCAACTGAAACTGCAAGCTTTGCGCCGATAGGAAGCTGTGATGTAACTGTGTAGTTAGCATCCTTTTCTGCTGTATCGTCCCAAGCAAATGTGAAAGATGCTGGGTATGTAACTGTGTATGTTGCGTCTGTTTCGTCAGTTGTTGTAGCAACTGTAGCCTGACCAGCCTGTGCTGTGTCTTTTGTAATGTCTGCTGCGAATGCAGGAACTGTAACAGCCATCATCATAACGAGAGCCATTACGATAGCAATAATCTTTTTCATAATTGTTTCTCCTTTAAATATTTATTCAGATATTAATTATGCCACGTCACCAAGAACAGCTGTAAATGTGATGTAGTTTGAGTATTCAGCGATTGTCTTGTTCCAGTCACGAACTGTGAATGTGATTGTTTCTGTTTCGTTCATAACTTCTTTGTAAGTAACTGATGTGTCACCAGAAAGGTCATATGTAAGTTCGTCAGCTGTACCCGTAGCCTTCATTGTACCAACAAGAGTTGTTGTGTCCTTGTCAGCAACTGAAACTACAACCTGCTTACCAACTGCAAGCTGTGTTTCAACTGAGTATGTAGCGTCATAGCTTGGAGCATCCCAAGGAATAACGATTTCTGCTGGGTATGTAACTGTGTATGAACCAGCACCAACTGCTGTTGTATCTGTCTTAACGAGTGCTTCACCTGCGTCAGGTGCTGTATTAGTGATTTCACCTGCGAATGCAGGAACTGCGATAGCCATTGTCATAACAAGAGCCATCATAATAGCGATAATCTTTTTCATAGTATTTTCTCCTTAAAATTATTTAATATCTAAATATTAAAGGTCAACGATTGCTGATGTGAATGTAAGTGTATCTTCGTATGTATCGTATGATGCTGCAGCCCAATCATCAGATGTAACGTCAACTGAATAATCAAATGCTTCGTCTGTAACAACAGGAGCAGATGTCTTTGTTGAAATTGTACCACTGAGAGCATATGCAAGAGCATCGCCGTTTGCGTTAATCATGTTGAAACCAGCTTCACCGTTTACAGAATCTGTGATTGCAACTGAAACGCATTTACCTGTCTTGAGCTGTGATGTAACTGAATACTGGAAAGGTGTTGCTTCAGTACCCCATGTAAGAGCCATTGTTGCAGGATATGTAACTGTGTAAGAACCATCACCAACGATGTTTGATGTGTCTGTAAGAACTGTTGCGTCGCCACCCTGAGCGTTTACATTAAGTTCTGCTGCAAGTGCAGGAACTGTGATAGCCATCATCATAACGAGAGCCATTACGATTGCAATAATCTTTTTCATAATTTTTATCTCCTTTTTATAAGTTTATCAGAATTAATTATTTAACGATTGTTGCTGTAAATGTAAGTGTATCTGCGTATTCACCAACAACTGCGCTTAACCAAGCTGCTTCTGTGATGTCAACTGAAACTGCCTTTTCAACTGCTGGATATGTAACTGTTGCAAAGTTTGCAGCTGTGTCACCTGTGAGAGCGAAAGGAAGGTCAAGAGTAACGCCTGCTTCAGGAGCATAAGTCATAATGTAGTCAGCGCTTGTTACTGTAACATCAAGAGTTTCACCATAGAGAAGGTGTGTTTCTGCAGAATAAGCAAGAGATGTGTTTTCTGCGCCCCATGCGATTACTGTGTCAGCAGGAATAGTAACAACGTACCAGTCACCGTCTGAACCGTCTTCTTTTTGTGTGCTTGTTGAGATGATAACGTCACCTGAATCTGTATCCTTAACGCTAAGGTCTGCTGCGAAAGCAGGAACACAGATAGCGAGCATCATTACGAGTGCCATTGCGATTGATAAAATCTTTTTCATAGTAGTTTATCTCCTTTAAATTATTGATTTTCTTGTTGTTCCACAGTTACTATGCCTGCCGAATATGTCAGAATGTCTGAATATTCTTCAACAATTGCAAATTCCCATACATTTCTGAGAATTAAAACATTCAGATTTCTTTCATCCGGTTCAACAATAGTAGGCTGTGTTGTAGTGTAAGATGTATCGCCAACGAGTGCATAGAGAATACTGTATTCTCCGTCTGCAGATTTCATAGCATAATTGCCTGAAACTTCTACCTGAACTCGATGGTTATATCTTAACTGAGATTGAATTGAGTATCCTACAGGCGTGATTACCTGTCGCCACGGAATAACCGTATCAGCAGGAATCGTGACTATATACCACTCAGCATCGTTGCCATCAGCATCTTTTGTGCCCGTCGTAATTGTTACCTCACCCGATGCGCCCGGCCTACCCGTAAGGTCCTGAGCAAATGCAGGACTACACATTGTCATAACCATTATTAGCGCTGTAAAAAGAGCAATTATCTTTTTCATAAATTCATTCTCCTTTCACAACTCAGGCGTCCACATAATCTGCAGTAAATGTCAACAGGTCACTATGCACACCGGGTGCAGCCTGACGCCATTGTTCATCTGCTATGTTGACTGATAGAGGATATGTTCTTGCAAAGTTGCCGGGGAGGAACTCGATATCGTCTGCACCATTCAGCTGATATTTAATCATCTTGGTTGCATCCGTTTCGTTTACGAGGTTGTAATCATAGGCTGACGACACTGAAACTTTTACGACTTTTGAAGGTTCCAAATTCAAAAGTACAGCTGTGACAAAGCCTATACCCATAGTATTTACATCCCATGGGATTTTGATGTCTGCAGGATAGCTAATCTCATACGCTACAACGCCAACCGTTGAAATTGTCATTGATTGGTCTTCTGCAAAGCACGGAACAGTACAAAGCAAGAGCAGCACGAGTGCTAAGACTACGGACAAGGTTTTTTTCATTCAATCATCCCCTCCCTTTACGATGTACTGCCGTCTTTATAGACAACAGTATATGTTAATGTAGTTTTATATTCTCCAACAGGAACCTTATCCCAATATGCTTGTGTGATTGTCATGCTCGGTTTAGGGTCAGGAGTTGTTTCTGTTGTAATAGAACCTGTATAAGAATTTGCTTCAAATCCTGTAGCGTCGTACTGAAGCTTATAGTATGTGCCGTCAGCATCTGCCTTTGTTGATGTCATATAGTTTTCGCCATCACCATCAGCATTTGCATCAGCAACACTTACATCAAGGATACCGCTTTCAAGATTTGCCTCAATAATTTTATATGAAACATCTGTTGCCCCTGTGTAATCCCACTCAATAGTCTGGTCAGCAGGGATTTCCACTTTGTAGTGAACAGGGTTTGCACCGTTTGTTGAAGTAAATATTACAGGAATTTCCAATGTTGCAATAGGAACAAGGTCTTCACCTGTAAGTCCATTATCAATATCTGCTGTTTCATAAACATTAAATGTAATTTTGCCTTCATAAACTGAGCCCGTAGGAACTTTAGCACCGATTACCGGGTCAATAGCCACCTCAATAGGAATTCTTGAGAATACCTCATCAGGATACAGGTTATCGTATGTACCCAATGTCAATGGAGTATCCGCTTCAAGACTGCCTGCAGTAAATGACTGTAAATCAGGATTACCTGTACCTGCGGTAAGCGTAAGCTTTAAGTCAGACACAGCCTGAAGAGTAACCGTTGTGTCAAGTAAGGCTGCAATATATGTCAAATCAACATATACAGTCTTTTTCATTGTATCCTCAGTGTCATTTGTAAGTTCAACCTGACTCACTGAATTACCATCAGTTTCAGCATCAAAAACTCCAATATCTGATACAGAGAAAAGACCTAAAATATCTTGTTCAAGCTGATAAAGTTCTTCAACATTGTAGTATGCAGGAAGTAAGCTGTTATATTCTGCAAGGATATCCTTTACATATTGAAGCTCATCCTGTGTAAATCGAACTCTATCGTTGATATGCTGACTTGCAATATCATAAACCATCTGAAGATTATCCTGGAAACCAAGAACACCGCCTTTAATTGTCTCTTCACCTATTGTATAGGTTTCAGTATTCTTAAGGAAGTATGTAAGGCCTCGGGAAGTATTAGTAAGCTGTGGATAAATTGAACCATCATCAATAGACATCTTTGAGTAATACTGTAATGATTCATATTCTGTATCCCAGAAATTCTGCACTGCCTCTCTGTCTGCGATACTTACAAAATTACCCAATGTATTTCCGTCAGCATCTGTTTTCTTTATATAAACCTCAGTAAGCTTAGGCAAGAATGCCATAGCATCAGTCTTTATACCTTCAAGAGTCTGCGTCAATCTCATTGCCATATTATAAGCATTCAGGAACTCAGTTTTATTAGTCATACTATTCTTCTGAGTCTTTGAGAATCTGCTGTAACCCGTATTATAGTATGTAATTATCTGTTCGGCAGTTGCCTTATCAATACCCATTGAAGCGTAATTGACTTCACCATTTACAAATCCGGGATAAGGAATATCGGACGTACCTGTTACAGAAGAGCCCGTCAATTCAGCCGGCAAGCCTGATACATAAGTACTCAGGTCAGCAGGAGAAATTGATTCTTCAGGAATTGCTTCCTGACCCTTGACATACAATTCGTACTTACCAAGAAGCATCTTAGCATTTCCGACCAATTCTTTCTGTGCGCCTGGAAGAGCTTCATACATTGCTTTTGCCTCGTTAAACAATGTAGTAACAGTTTCTAAATCATCATAAGGGTCGATTGAAGCAACCTTTTCTTCAAACTGCTTTGCAGGAATTGATTTTGCCTTAAATTTATCTGCATAAGAAGTATGAGAAACATTCGAATATCCGGCAGGATCATAAGTGAAACCAACGTTGTCGATTGTGAATGACTTTTCATCAAGTGAATTGCCATTTGCACCACCGATACAGAACTGAATTGCGTAAATGTTATTAAGCCATGTTGCGTTACCGTCAAGCTTCGGCTCACTTACCGCACTTTCCTTGATCTTGATGTGATAGAGAGGAATCATAATATATCCCTTATATCCGTCAAGGCTCAATGTGTCACCCCAACTTGCATCTGTCATTGTTGATGTGAAGCACCACTGGCTTGTTGTGTGGTTAATAACCCATTCACCTGTTACAGGGTCAAGAATAAAGTATTTCCAGTCATTAATCTTTGTATCGTCGTTAAGGGCAATACCCATATTAGGACGAGCTTTAATTGGTGTACCTGAATCATTTTTTGTATAAATATTAGTTGTAAAGTAGAAATTTGAAAGTTCTGTGAAGTCAACATAGAAGATAAGCGACAAACCAATTGAAGTTGTACCTGAAACATTCTCTGTTGACAACGCTCCAAGATTATCAAGACCTGTGTTATTTGCCTGGAATTCAGTCCAATTTGCAGAATCCTTACCTTGTCTTGCAAGTGTTACCGTGTGGAAAACACCATTTTGGTTATCTGTTGTAAATGAGCTGTCAATGTTCATTGTTGCAGCATGAGAGTTAAGATAACCCTTATCAGTAACTTCAACAGAAGATGCTGAGTAATTAACTCTTCCATCCATTACTTCCTGTTCATAGTCGCTATCTGTCGGTGAATAACCATAGTCACCTTCGTTTGTAATATTTACACTACCGTTTGTTGTATAAGTTGTAAGACCTTTTGTATGTCTCCAACCATCAGCCATAGTGTAAACACCACCACCGGGATTATGTGTACCGGCAGGTCTTCCGTCAACACTGGTATAGCCTGTTGAGAAGGCATTTTTGTTATCTGCAATCTGATAAGCAGTTGTACCAAGTGCCTGATTTTCAAAGTCATTATATACAATGTATGGGAAATCAGCAAGAGCCTGACCAACAATAAATTCATCAGCATTATCGTCAACCATACCGTTAAGAAGAGCAATGTATTCAAGAATTTTTTCTTCTTCTGTCTTACCTAACATTTCAAGCTGACCGAGATTAAGAAGACCATAAGCCTTCCATAACTTGATAATTTCTGCTCTGAGTGCATCGCTTACTGACGCAATATTTTCAGGGGCAGGAAGCTTTTCCATTGTCTGAATAATAAGAGGAACAAGCTCAAATTTACTTGCATTAGCATTACCGTATGTACCTGCTGCTAGACAAGCCTCATATGCTGCCCAGGCAACTGCCCAAGAATCTCTGCCCAACTTTTCTGCTGCAGCAGCAAGACAAACACCGTCGCCGTCAACATCAGTTTTATCAAGTGCAAGGAATTCAGTGTCCTTACCCTTTGCTGCGAAAATCTGTCTGTATCCCTCAATCAAGTCAAGGATATATGTAATTTCACGATAGTCAGCCCAATCAGGGGTAGCAATAAACTTATCAATTTCGTCGAAGATAATTCTTGAAATTTCAAGTTCTTCATCATAGTATGTTGCCATTGAGTTACCTGTTGAAGATGTCATACCTGAAACAGCGTTTGAATCCCAAGGACCACCATTTTCGTCATAGAAGAAAATATTATCAACAAAGAAACTGTTCTGAAGGCTTTCCGCTGTACTACCTGTAAACGCAAAGCCTGCTGAATACAAGTCGTCAATTGCTTTGTATCCTTCATCTGCATCGTTGAAAACTTCTGCATCGCTAAGACCGGCTGCAATCATTGCATCTTCACCGCGGGTGATTTCTTCTGTTTCATTACGCACCCAACTACCATTTGTGAAATGCCAATAGTTTGCGTTACCCAGACCACCGATACCGGTTTTTGTAGCAACAATACGATGCTGCATAAGTCGAGCAGTTTTAATGTTTGTACCCGCCGGGTCAACAACTACCTTAGTTATCGGAATACCATTTGCATGGTTGTCACCATTTGTTAATGTTGCACTATTCCAGCCCGTTGCAAAGTCCGTGTTACCATTATTAAATCCTGTATTTTTAAGCTGTGCAACTGAGTCATTTTCTGAACAGATAAAACTGATTGGAACTCGTACATATCCCTTGAAATCACTGAGGGTAACTGTACCGTTTGTAAGATTTACCTTATCCCAACCACCGTCATCACGCTGTACCCAGACATAACCATCAGTTCCTGTATAACCCTTTGTTGAGTAAATGATGTCACCCATATAGTCTTTCTGAGTAACTGTCATGCTACTGTCTTTACCCCAGTCATACCAAACCTTTTCATTTGCACGAAGTCGGAATGAAACACCTTGAAGTTCAACGCCTGTAAGGTCAAACCAGTACCATAATTCAGTTGCATTTGAGAAGTCCCATGTCTGACGAGTCAAACTTGTATCAAATGTCTGTGTGCCACTTGGCAAGTCATTCATTATGAAACGAAGTGCTGATGTGTCACCAACGTTATCTGACAAGTCTTCAGTACCTGCTTCAGCAGCAACACCCATATAAAGAAGTGCATTACCACTTACCATATTTGTACCGCTTACATCCTGGTCAAATGTCATGATTTCACGAACTGCAGTATCACTTGTTGAGAAAGCCTCAAATCGGTCAGCATTAAGCTGAACTGCAGGAACGGTTGTAACATTTACATAAATTGACTGTGAAAACCAGTTTCCTGTACCAACAGCAGTAATTGTAACGCTGTATCTGTGATTCTCGAGGTCAATTGTACCGATATCCGCAGCATCAAATGTTGCCGTAGTACCTGTTGACTTAACAGTTGCAATAATGTTTTCCGTATGAACTGCATCCTTCAAGCCTGTATCAACAAGCTCAACAATGTAGAAATCAACCGTCTTATCTACTCCATTATAAGATTGTCCCGGAGTAGCTGCAGGATATACAACCTGAACATTTCCGTCTTCATCAAGCCACGCGTCAGCACCGGCTTTAATCGCCTCTTCACTGAACGCCGGTGATGGATTATAGTCACCTGCCGCTGAACCAATTATGGCAAACGGTATTGATGTTGCGAGCATAATGATACTCAAAAGAACTGCAACAATTTTTTTAGATATGTTCTTCTTTTTCACTACTCGACCCATCCTTTCATTATTTTATTATATATAATAGGTATATGTAAAATTATTATTCAACAATAAGATCAACTGCGTTAATCATATTGTTAAGCTTTGTTGTTTTCTGTTCCCACGAGTAAGGCTGTTGTAAAACAATAACCTTGTAATTACCTGCACTCAATGGTCTGCTTATATCGAAGTGAGAAATTGAATATCCCGGTTGAACAAGACCTGATTCATAAAGCTTTTCATCACCGGAGTCAATTTTCTTATCACCGTTATTATCGAGATAAATTGAGAACTGCATAAAACAGATGTTCTCATTCTTTGCATCATTTGAGAGAATGCAATTCTGTCTTGTCTGATTTGCCTTGAATCTTACCTGAGTAATACCTCTTATAGTAACATTCTTATTCTGCATATCATTTTCTGTAGGAAGCTGGTCCCAGATACCTGAGCCCTCAAGAGCACCAAGGTCAATTGCAAGTGGTGCAGTTGTTGGTTCTTCTTTATCAAACAATCCGTTGTCAGCAGCGTATTTGATACCAAAGATTAAACCAAGCAGTGCCAACAACGCAAGAAGCGCTAAAAGAATCAATGCTGCGATTCTGTCCTTTTTAACAGCAACAAAAGTTCCGTTATCAAGCTCAACATAACCGATTGACTTGTATCTTGCAGATTTTTCTGCTCTGTAAACATCTTCTTCAATTCCGTTTACTGTCATTGTACCGGCTTTATGCTTACCGTATTTAAACTGACCTGATACACGGATACCACCATCAGGATATGAAGCCTGCATTTCTTTTGCGGTGTAATAACCAACCTCAAAGCCTGTATCCTTATTACGATATGATTCTATGTAATCGTTTCCTAACTTAATATTATAAATTGCCATGTGTAAATCCTCCTGAATTTTCACCTTAAAGATAGTGACACTTATAGACACTACTCTACTATTACACTGTATGATTATACACCCTAATTCTTCTTAAAGTCAAGCATCTTTTTGTTTTATTTTAAACAAAATACGTCATATAACCTTATTTCTTTATGCAATTTGCACAAACACTTTATTTTAGATTATTTTTAAGTTTTTCCATAAAAAATATCACTTTTATTCAGATTTTTAATCATTTTTTAAGGATTTAACGCGTAAAACAAGCAAATTTTTCAGGTTTAAATCAATAATTTTACTATCAATCTTTTGAATTTTAAATTTAGTTTGTAAATATATTGCAAATTTTGTTAAAAATGCTAATCGCGACTTAATCACAATTTGACATTATATTAATTTGGTGATATATTTTTTACAGTAATAAAAAGGTTGGTAATGTTATGAGCTACACAATTAAAAATCCTTACGAAAAGGTCACATCCCTTTTGAGTAATATGGAAAATCACTATAAGACAAATCTGCATACACATTCAACTTATAGTGATGCAAATGATACTATGACCGATATGATTATAGGCTTCTACGACAACGATTTCGATATTCTTGCATTTGCAGAACACGGAATTTTAGGTAAGTATTGGAATGAAGAGCCTACTCACATTCCTTTCTTCAATTTCCAGTATCTCTGGCATGGCAAACGCAGTTATCTTACACAACAGCAGTACAAAGCAATCAAAAATGGTACATACAAATCAGAAAAAGGCACACGAACAAAGAGTCGCGGACTCCAGGATGTGCCTGATGCAATTGAATGTAATATGTTCACTGTTATGAAAAACCATGTGAATGGATATTTTACAGATAATGCTTATGAGGGCATTCAGGGACTTGAATTCGACTATGAAATCCCACTTGGTTTAATAGAAAAAAGTGGTGGCATTTCTCATATCAACCACCCTACAGACCTTTTACAGGCTAGAAAAAATCCAAACTGTGCAAAAGAAGAAAAGAACATTCATTTCTTCGCTAATCTTTTGATGAAATACCCTTCATGTATGGGTATTGAAGTCCTTAATATGTATGACATTCCAAATCGCAGTGATAGAATTCTTTGGGACGAGCTTCTGAAACTTCTCACTCCTCATGGCAGAAAGGTTTTTGGCTTTTCAAACAGTGATGCTCATCAGGTTGACCAGATTGACACAGCATTTATGGACTTTATTCTTCCTGAATATTCTCTCGATACACTTCGTAGCGCTATGGAAACAGGCACATTTTTCTCAATTGCCCGTTATGCTAAAAACGAATTAGGTGAAGATTTTAAAGGTAAAGGACCTTGCCCGAGAGTAACTGAAATCACAGTTGACGACGATAATGACACAATCATAATCAAGGGTATCAACTGCAAGGAAATCAATTGGATTGCCGACGGGGAAACAATTCAGACTGACACAATCGAAAGTGACGGCGAATTGATTTCAAAAATCTCACTCAATGATTATGAAGATAAAATTTCCTGCTATGTCCGTGCACAGCTTAAAGGTAACGGTGGTATCTGTATGACACAGGCGTTCATCCTTGACGACGGCAATATGGAAAGCATTAAAAAACCAATTATTGAAGAAAAACTAACTGAAGAACAAAAAAAGAAAAGAAAGTTCTACAGCAAAAAAATTGGTGTCGTTTACGGTAAATTAACAAAGAAAATATAAACATAAAATGATATTTACTATGCCTCTGTTGAAGAATTTTCAGAAAATTTCAGTACACTTTATAATAAAAGAAAGCTACATAAAACCATTGTCAAAATATTTGTGTGAAATATCCCTTGACTATCTTCAACACAGACATTTATTGTTTGAGAATTCCAAAAAAGCTCTTACCAATGCCCTTGAAAAATCCAAACTTAAACACATACCTGTTAAAGTAATGAAATGTAATAACTTCTGTTTCTGTCAGGCTAATTACAACGAAATGACAAGTGAAAAATTAGAAAGTTTGTTTTTACCTTAATAAAAATTGCAAATAAACTGTTGACAGTTGACATTTGGTGTTGTATAATACAAGATGTATCCCAATGTAAAGGGAGGGAATTTTAATGAGTCAGGTAAAAGTTAAAGAAAACGAGTCCTTGGAAAGTGCTCTCAGAAGATTTAAGAGACAGACTTCTCG